>JBNJDE010000018.1:0-25440 GCA_051744605.1 Halobacteriota archaeon | reverse complement strand
CTCGAAGACCCGGACGAGATGTACGAACTCTCCGAGGAGGAACGCGAAGAGGTCAAATCGGAGTTCGGGGTCGATTTCGAGACCGGCAACGAGGTGGAATCCGCCGGGGAAGCGGGCATCGAGACGCCCGAACCCGAGGAGCCAGTCGAGACGCCGGAATCGGCCGGGGAATTGCCGACAGATACCGAGACGGCGACGGAGACAGAGGCAGAGGCAGCGTCCGCTGAAGCGGCGGGCGACGCCGAGGATACCGACCTCGAAGACGTGGTGGTCGAGACGATGGGCGAACTGGACGACGGCGACGGTGCACCCCGCGATGCACTCGTCCAGCAAGTTGCGGACGAGTACGACGTCGGGACGGAGGCCGTCGAGGACGCCATCCAGGACGCGCTGATGGGTGGTCGGTGCTACGAACCGTCCGAAGATCGTATCACGCCCATCTGATGGCACTGGTCGACCCGATCCGCGACGCACCGGCGGCGACCGCCGACCTCGGCGACGAGACGGCACTCGTGGTGGCGGATTACCACGCCGGCGTCGAGGAGCAACTCCGCCGCGACGGCGTCGAGATACGGAGCCGTGGGCCCCAGCGACGCGAACGGGTGCGCGGCCTCGTCGACCGTACCGACGCGGACCGGGTCGTGTTCCTCGGGGACCTCGGGAACCACATCGGAGAACCGAGTGGCGCAGAACTCGAGGAACTCATGGACCTCGAACACGACCTCATGAGCGTCGACGTCACCCTCGTCCCCGGCAACCACGACGGCCGCCTTGGGGACGTCCTCGATTTCGAGGTCGTGGACGGCGACGGCGTCGTCTTCGGCTCGGTCGGGTTCGTCCACGGGCACTCGTGGCCGAGCGAGGCTGTCCTCGAGGCCGACGTCCTGGCGGTGGGTCACGAACACCCGACCGTCCGACTGGCCGACGAAGTCGGCGGTAGCCGGATCGAACGCGTCTGGCTGCGGGGCCCGCTCTCCGCCGATCCGTTCGAAGATCGGTGGGGAAGGGAGAACGGACCGGCGGTCCACGGCGACCTGGTGGTCTTCCCCGCCTTCAACGACCTCGTCGGTGGGACCTGGGTCAACGTCGACGAACAGGAGTTCCTCTCGCCGTTCCTGCCGGCCGCGTCCCCGGACGCCGACGCCTACCTGCTCGACGGCACTCGGCTCGGGCCGTACTGGTCGGTCTGACGTGTGCGCCCATCGCACGGAGCAACGGGCTTAACCCGGCCTCCCGGGTACTAGGGCGGTGATGAGCGGGACGACGGGGGCCGACGCGTTCGCGTCTCTCGGACGGCCAGTCCGGGACGCGCTCTCCGAGCGAGGGTTCGATCACCCCACGGAGCCACAGCGTCGGGCCATCCCGCCGATCGCAGACGGGCACGACGCCCTCGTGGTCGCCCCGACGGGGACCGGAAAGACGGAGACGGCGATGTTGCCGATCTTCGACGCGCTCGTCGAGTCCAGACCCGACGGGTTCGGTGCGCTCTACATCACGCCGCTGCGAGCGCTCAACCGCGACATGCGCGAACGCCTCGACTGGTGGGCCGACGCGCTCGACCTCGACGTCGACGTCCGCCACGGCGACACGACCGACTACCAGCGACAGAAGCAGGCAAACGACCCCCCGGACGTCCTCGTGACGACCCCGGAGACCCTCCAGGCGATGCTGACCGGGTCGAAGCTCCGGACGGGGCTCGAATCGGTCGACCACGTCGTCGTCGACGAGGTGCACGAACTCGCCGCGTCGAAGCGGGGGGCGCAGTTGACCGTCGCTCTCGAGCGCCTCCGCGAACTCGCCGGCCCGTTCCAGCGGGTCGGGCTCTCCGCGACCGTCGGTGACCCCAGGGAGGTCGGCAAATTCCTCACGGGCGAGCGTGGCTGCACCGTCGTCGAGGTCGACGTGACGAGCAAGGTCGACTTCCGCGTCCTGGAGCCCGAGATCCGGGCCGAGGACGAGGACCTGGCGTCCAAACTGCTAACCTCGCCGACCATGGCGAGTCACGTCCGCACGATCCGAGACATCGTGGCGGACAACGACTCCACACTGATCTTCGTGAATACGCGCCAGACCGCCGAAGCCCTGGGCTCCCGGTTCAAGGAGATCGGGGCGAACATCGGCGTCCACCACGGGTCGCTCTCGAAGTCCGCCCGTATCGAGGTCGAAGAGCAGTTCAAAGCGGGCGACCTCGACGCGCTGCTGTGTACCTCCTCGATGGAACTCGGCATCGACGTCGGCCGGATCGACCACGTCGTGCAGTACGCGAGTCCGCGGGAGGTCGCCAGACTGCTCCAGCGCGTCGGCCGTGCCGGCCACCGGCAGGACCAGGTCTCGAAGGGCACCATCGTCACCGGCCACCCCGACGACACGATGGAGGCGCTCGCCATCGCCCGCCGGGCCTACGCCGGCGAGGTCGAGGACGCGAACATCCATCACGGGAGTCTGGACGTCGTCGCGAACCAGATCGTCGGTCTCGTCATGGACGAGGGGACCATCTCCGCCAGGCGAGCGTTCGAGATCGTCACCCGGGCGTACCCGTTCCGCGGCCTCGAGGAGGAGACGTTCAAGGCGGTCGTCCGGGAGGTCAACCGGAATCACGTCGTGTGGCTGGACGAGAAGTCAGACCGCATCCAGAAGTCTGGCGGCACCTGGCAGTACTACTACGCCAACCTCTCGATGATCCCCGACGAGGAGACCTACGAGGTCTACGACATCGCGCGGGGACAGCAGATCGGGACCCTGGACGAACGCTTCGTGGTCAACTTCGCCGAACCGGGCGCGACCTTCGTCCAGCGCGGGGAGATGTGGCGCATCGCCGAGATCGACGAGGAAAAAGACCGCGTCGAGGTCTCGCCGATCGAGGACCCTTCGGGGGAGGTGCCCTCCTGGGTCGGCCAGGAGATTCCGGTTCCGTACGACGTCGCCCAGGAGGTGGGGCGGATGCGATCGGTCGCCGGCCCCCAGATCGAATCCGGCGCGTCCGCCACGGCGGTGGGTCGCGATTTCTCGACGCGGTACCCGGCCGACGAGGGGACGGCCACCGCGGCCATCGAAGGGATCGAGACCCACGTCGATGCCGAGGCGCCGATGCCCACCGATGCGGACCTGGTCGTCGAGTCCAAGGGCCGGAGCATCGTCGTCAACGCCTGTTTCGGACACGAGACGAACGAGACGCTCGGCCGACTCCTGGCCGCCCTCATCGGCCAGCGCACGGGGTCCTCGGTCGGCGTCGACGTCGACCCCTACCGGATCGAACTGGAGGTTCCCCAGGGCATCCGCGCCCCGGACGTCGTCGACGTCCTCGAATCGACCGATCCCGAACACGTGGGTCCCCTCCTCGAATTGAGCCTCAAGCGCTCGGACACGCTCAAGTTCACCCTCTCACAGGTCGCCGCCAAGTTCGGCGCCCTCAAGCGCTGGCGTGGTGGCGATGCCATCTCCCTCGACCGCGTCATGGCGGCCCTCGAGGACACCCCGATGTACGACGAAGCCGTCCGCGAGGTGTTCCACGAGACCCTCGACGTCGAGCGGGCGAGCGACGTCCTCGAGCGGATCCAGCAGGGAGAGATAACCGTCGAGCGACACGGCGGTCGGACGCCCATCGGCGTCTCGGGTCGGTCGAGCGGCAAGGAGTTGTTGACGCCCGAGAACGCCGACGCGAGCGTCGTCAACGCCGTCCGCGAGCGCATCAAGGACGACCGCGTGAAGCTCTTCTGTGTCCACTGCCAGGACTGGGAACAGGACACGAAGGTCCGTCGCGTCCCCGAACAACCCCAGTGTCCGCACTGCGAATCGACCCGTATCGCCGCGCTCAGCCCGTGGGCCGGCGAGGTCGTCACCGCGGTCAGGACCGACGAGAAGAACGACGAACAGGAGCACCTGACCGAGCGGGCGGTCCGAAACGCCAGCATCGTCCAGAGCCACGGCAAGAAGGCGGTCATCGCGCTCGTCGCCCGTGGCGTCGGCCCACAGAACGCCGCCCGCATCATCAATCGCCACCGGGAAGACGAGGACGACTTCTACCGCGACATCCTGGAACGCGAACGCGAGTACGCCCGGACCAAAGCCTTCTGGTGAACCGTTTTCCACCTCGGGTGCGCTTCGCGCACCGCTCGGCGCAACAACGTTCATGAAAACGGCCGGGAGCGCTCCGCTCCCGGTACGACGTAGCATTCACCGCGGTGTGACGGCCACTTTCGTCGTCCTCCGGCCTCCCGATACGGACCTACTCAGAGACAGCGTTCGAGATAGCGGTTGATCTGACCGACGCGGTCGTCCTGGAACGTCCAGTGACCGCGCCAGGCCCCCGTCCCGTGGTCGTGGGCGAGAAACGCAGCACTCACCGCCTCGTCGGCCGACCGGTACACGACGAACCAGTTCCGAAGGAAGTCCTCGGTATACCCGCCATGCATCGTCGTCCCCAGCGACGCCGGCGGCGTCCAGTCCGGCCGGCCGTAGACGTGGACGTCGACGTCGGTGTCCGCGAGATGCTCGTAGACGACGCGGGTGTGGTCTTCCTCGGCCAGCTGGAAGCGGGACAGTCGCTGGAATCCCGCCCGCAACTGTCCGTCACCGACTTCGACCGCTCTGGCCTCGATGTGGCGGCTGATCGTGGTGAACAACAGCTTCAGCGACGAGTCGTCCGGTCCAGCGGCGGCGAAGGGAACTTCGTCCAGTTCGCCGAGAACCGAGGGCAACGCGAACGATTCGAGTGATTCGACCGAGCCAGTCCGGATCATCGTGTCGACCTCGGCGATGGCATCGATCAGTTCCCGGGTGGGCGAGGAGGCGATCACCTCCTCGTCATGGAAGAGAAAGAGCGTCTCCTGGTCGGCGTCGGGGACTTCGAGATGCGAGACATCGACTGTATTGCTGTCGAACAGCATGTCGAAGTCCGCCGTCGAGAGCCATTCGGAACCCGGATGCGCGACGACGAGTTCGTATTCGAGCCAGTCCGGTGGGAGGAACGCCGCCAGTGAATCGAACTGACTACTCATCGGTCCACCCCAGTGCGTCGTGTGCTCGTGCTGCCTGCACACCTCGTCCCAAAACCCAAAACGACATCCGCGACGGGCGAACCGAACGTGTTCACCACCACGGAGACCCTGATTCCCAGCACACCCATACTACGCAATAGACATGATCCCACCCTAACTTTTTGGGCAATTGTCACAACGGCAGAGCTCGTGGACCGAGATTCAGGGTATCAGTATACTGCTGAGTCATCAGCACGGAAATTCCAACGCCGAATTCAGGTTCAAATACCAGGACCAGGCCACCGCCGACCATGCTCTGACCGTCGTGGCGGGCCGGTCCGCGGGTGCGCGAGACACCGGTCCGCAATGGAAGCGTCTCGCCTGTTCGCTATTGCTCGCCGTCGACGAGGACCAGCAGTCGCTCTCGCAATCGATCGGGGGATTCGACGACCTCGTCGGCCGGCGAGTGATCCGTTCCGTCGTGGGCACTCGCGGCGTACGCGATGGTGTACGCACCGGACGCCGCAGCGGCGGCCACGCCGTTTGCGGAGTCCTCGACGACGACCATCTCCGTCGGGTCGACGTCGAGTTCCTCGGCGATCCGTTCGTAGAGGTCGGGTTCGGGTTTGCCGGGAACCGGCTCGTCAGCAGCGCTCAGCACGGCGTCGAACCGACCGTGGAGGTCGTTCGACTCGAAGACGATGTCGATCCACCGGGGATACGAGGAGGTGCAGACGCCGAGGGGGACCTGGCGGTCCTCGAGCGCGTCGAGCAGGTCGTGAAAGCCGGGCATGAGGTCCGCCCGGGCGTAGACGGACTCCGCCTTCGAGTCGAACAGGTCGAAATAGTCCTCGCGGTCGACGAGTAGGTCGTACTCCGCGGCGAGCATATCGTACTGTTCGTGGACGTTGATGCCGGTGATGTCGTGGGGATCCACGTCGTGGCCCTCGGGAAGCGCCGCCGCGAGGATGTCCGCTTCCTCTTCGATCCAGTACTGCTCGGTATCGACGATGACACCGTCCATGTCGAAGACGACCGCTGCGACCATGTGCGCATCTTCACCGCCGATGCCCGAGTAGCTATCGTCTCGGAATTCCCGCTACCGGGCGATCGCATCGACGGTAGCCATCGCCTCGCGGAAGTGCTCCATCCGAATCGTGACCGACCGGTCTTCGGTGTCTCCGGCGGCCTCCCGCCGCTCGGCGACGTCCCTGATCGCACGCATCGCGGCCCGACGGACGAGCGCTGCGATGTCCGCGCCCGTATAGCCGGCGAGGTCCGCAGCGATGACCTCGAGGTCGACGTCCGCTGCCAGTGGCTTCTCGCGAGCGTGCACCCGAAGAATCTCGAGTCGGCCCTCGCGGTCGGGTTCGGGCACCTCGACGTGTTCCTCGAGTCGACCGGGCCTGAGGAGGGCCGGGTCGAGTGCGTCCTTGCGGTTGGTCGCAGCGAGGACGATCAGATTCGGGTCGTCGGCGGCCGAATCCATCTCGGTGAGAAGTTGTGAGACCACTCGTTCGCTCACCTCGTGGCTTCCGCCCCCACGTGCCCCGGCGATGGCGTCGATCTCGTCGAAGAAGACGATGGCCGGTGCGGCCTGTCGAGCGCGTTCGAACACCGATCTGACGGCGCGTTCGGACTCCCCGACGTAGCGATCCAGGATCTCGGGGCCGGCGACCCGGATGACGTTGACGCCGCTCTCGTGGGCGATGGCGCGAGCGAGCATCGTCTTGCCGGTGCCGGGCGGCCCATAGAGGAGGACGCCGGTCGGCGGTTCCGTGGCCGCGGCCTCGAAGAGGTCTCCATGAGTTAGCGGCCACTCGACGGCCTCCCGCAGCGACGCCTTCGCCGCGTCGAGCCCGCCGATGTCGTCGAAGGACGTCTCTGGCAGTTCCGCGACGTACTCGCGCATCGCTGATGGCTCGACGCCCGAGAGCGCACGCTCGAAGTCGCGTCGCGTCACTTCCACGTCCCACGTCCCCGCCTCGCGACCACGTCTGAGGGCGTACATGGCGGCCTCGGCGACGAGCGCTCTGAGATCCGCCCCCACGAAGCCGTGGGCGCGCTCGGCGATCCGTTCGATGTCGACGTCGTCGGCGAGCGGCGTGCCGCGCGTGTGGACGTGCAGGATCTCCGTGCGTCCCACGGCGTTGGGCACGCCGATCTCCACCTCGCGGTCGAACCGCCCAGGGCGGCGGAGCGCGGGGTCGATGGCGTCGACACGGTTCGTCGCGCCGATGACGACGACCTCGCCACGAGATTCGAGACCGTCGAGCAGCGAGAGCAACTGGGCGACAATGCGGCTCTCCATGTCCCCGCCGTCCTCCCGTTTCGGTGCGACCGCGTCTATCTCGTCGAAGAAGATGATGCTCGGTGCCTGCGCTTCGGCCTCCTCGAATATCTCCCTGAGCCGTTCTTCGGACTCGCCCTTGTACTTTCGAACGATCTCCGGGCCCGAGATGTTCTCGAAGTGGGCGTCGGCCTCGTTGGCGACCGCCCGCGCGATGAGGGTCTTGCCGGTCCCCGGCGGGCCGTGCATCAGGATGCCCTTCGGCGGCTCGATCCCCAGTCGATGGAAAACTCCCGGGTCGGAGAGGGGGAGTTCCACTAGCTCCCGAACTTGCTCGAGTTCGTCTTCGAGGCCCCCGATATCCTCGTAGGTGAGACCGACGGAATCCGGCTCCGACGACGTGCGTTCGCTCGGTTCGGTGATGATCACCGTGGTCGATTCGGTGACCCGAACCGGCCCCGACGGCTCGGTCTCCCCCACCTGGAACTCGCCGAGGTCACCCAGCCCCTCGACCTTCACGCGTTCTCCGGTAGAGACTGGTCGATCCAGGAGTGCCCGCTTCACGACCGGTTCGATCGCGGCTGCATCTCTCGTCTGGGCGACCGTCGGAGAGACCACGACCTCGGTGGCCCGTTCGGCGGTCGCCGGCGAGAGCCGTGCCGTCTCGCCGACCGAGACCCCGGCGTTGGCACGGATCTGCCCGTCCGCGCGAAACGCGTCCGCCTCGAGGTCGGAGCGGCCCGGCCAGACCGTCGCGACCGTCGAGCGCCGACCGTCGATCCGGACGATCTCACCGCTCAGCACGCCGAGGTCTCGCATCAACGCTCTGGAGAGGCGAACCGTGCCCCGGCCAGCGTCGCGTGGGTGGGCTTCCAGCACGCGGGCCTGTCGACCGCGACCGTCTTGCATGCTCGGTGGGAGGAGACAACGGAGCAAAAGGGTGGCGGGGTAACGCCTATGCCATCGGCAGGCCGATTGTCACGTATGGTCGAGGAAACCGAACGGGACGACATGACGTGGTACAAATGCGAGAAATGTGGGCTGATGTTCGACGACCCGGACGACGCGAGAAAACACGAGGAGAACTGCGATGCCGAAGAGCCGTCGTACCTCCAGTGACTACTCCTCGGGGAGCAGTTCGAACTTGCGTTCGCCCATCTCGTCCTCCTCGAACACGAAGACCCGGCCATCGGCCGTCTCCGGGTCTGCCTCGACTTCGATTGCGTAGCCGTCGAGCGTGACCGTCACGCCCGGGAAGAGCTCCTCGGTCTCCCCCTTATCCAACATGACCCGGCCGACCCCACTGGATTCGAGAATGTCGGCCTCGGTCTTGCGTTCGTTGACGTAGGTGAGCATGCCCTCGGTACCGTCGCCATTCGTCACGAGTACCTGGACGTCCTTGCCCGGCCGCGTCCGTAGCGTCCCGTGGACCGTCTCCGGCACCCCGTTGTAGAACACCCGGCGACCGTCGCGGTAGGTCACGTAGATACCCTCCTCGGCGAGCGAGATGTCGACCGTGTCCGGTGGGACCTCCGTACGGAGACTCATCGGGTGAAGTTCGGACTAAATCGTAAAAAGCCCGCCGCTTGACCCCGCTTGCCAGGACCGCCACGTGTAAGTGCAACATTGTGGAATGAGCACCATGGACGGTCGTGCCGAAGCACCAGCGGCCGGAACGGTGCTCAATGCCCTCGCCACCGGAACCGGGTCTGCGTTCGCCATCGACGAGTACGTGCGCGCATCGGTCTCCCTCGGCGGTTCGACCATCGACGGGTCGGTCGACGGGGTTCCGGACGCCGACACGCGCCTCATCGAGCGAAGCGCCGAACTGGTCATCGACGAGTTCGGAAACGGGCAGGGAGCCAGCGTCGAGACCGATTCGACCGTGCCGATGGCATCCGGCCTGAAGAGCTCCAGTGCAGCGGCGAACGCCGTGGTCCTGGCGACCCTCGACGCCCTCGGTGCGCTCGAGGACGTGACCAGAGAGGACGCCGCCAGGATCGGTGTCGCGGCGGCCCGAGACGTCGGCGTGACGGCAACCGGCGCCTTCGACGACGCGAGCGCGAGCATGCTGGGCGGCGTGACGGTGACGAACAACGACCAGGATGCCCTCCTGGTCCGCGACGAGGTGGACTGGGACGTGGTGGTGTGGACGCCCCCCGAGCAGGCGTTCAGTGCCGACGCTGACGTCGAGCGCTGTCGCCAGGTTGCGCCGATAGCCGACCTGGTAGCGGAACTGGCACTCGCCGGTCGATATGGGACGGCGATGACCGTCAACGGGTTCGCGTTCACCGCCGCCCTGGACCGACCGGCAGCACCGATGGTCGAGGCGCTCCCGATGGCCGACGGCGTCTCCCTGTCCGGGACGGGTCCGAGTTACGTCGCCATCGGGGACCGCGAGAAACTCGCGCCCGTCGTCGACGTCTGGGAGGACCGGCCGGGAACCGTCATCGAAACGACCACGCAGACGAACGGGGCAGGACCGATATGACAGAGCCAAACGACGACCCAAGCTCACAGCAGGACCGCTCGCTCGACGAACTCCGCCAGGAGATCCAGGACATCGACCGCGACATCGTCGAACTCATCGCCCGACGCACCTACGTCGCCGACGCCATCGCGGATGTCAAATCCGAACGGGACCTGGCAACGACCGACGAGGCCCAGGAACAGGCCGTGATGGACCGGGCCGGCGAGAACGCGAAACGGTTCGACGTGGATTCGAACCTGGTCAAGGCCATCTTCCGGCTCCTCATCGAGTTGAACAAGATAGAGCAACGCGAGAGCCGATAGAACCCAACTCTCGCGCTCTGGGTACGCTATCGCGGACCAAAATTCAGTCGAGCCCGAGACTCAGTTTCAGTGCGTCGTCGACGTCGTGCATCGTCTCTTCGTCGAGACTACCCGCAACTGAGTGAATCCGCTTCTCGACAGAGACCACTCGAACTTGGTCGAGTCGGACTGCTGAATCCTTCTCGAATGGGGACGACTCGGCTTCGACGAACACCTCGAACGGGTAGTCCCGGTACGTGCCCGTTACGGGTGCGACGATAGTCGTGCTCGAGTTTCTATTCCCGACGTCGTTCTGGACGACGACCACGGGTCGAGTTTTCTCCATCTCGTGGCCCTCCGCAGGGTCGAGTCGAACGATGACGACGTCACCACGTCGGATCGCTACTGCCTCGCTCATTCATCGAGCCCAGTCCACGCCTCGCCCGACGTGCCGCCCCAATCTTCGGCCAGCGTCTTTGCGCTCTCGGCGGCGTCACGGTATGCGGATGCCAGGTCTTCTTCGTCAGGACGGTTCGATTCGACGTCGACGACGGCCACCGTAACGCGCTTGTTCGCGTACTCTGTCCCGAGGTAGATACGCCCCCGGTCGTCTGTCTCGTTCGTTTGCAGATCCTGAGCATCGACTCTCGGCATACTACCCCCTATGATTCACTGCCAAATCATGCTTACCCACTATTACCCACGGCAGTAGTCCGCTGCGTGGACCGACACTTCGAGAGCGATATCACGGACATGCGCCACGCTCCTACTGTACCATGCCTCCGAGTTGAACGAGATAGAGCAACGCGAGAGTCGGTGACGACGGTCGCCACCGATATCTGACGGTCACACCGTCCTTCGGCGGCCAGACCATTTATCTCGACGGCACCCGCGGTATCTCCATGGCCGACCAGCGAGTGGCGATCGTGACTGCCGCAGGACAGGGAATCGGCGAGGCCTGTGCGAGCCGCCTCGCACAGGACGGATACACACCGGTGTTGCTCTCGAAATCGGGGGCGGCCATCGACGTCGCCGAGGACGTCGGTGGCGTCGGGTTCGAGGGAGACGTCACCGACCCGGACGATCTCGCAACCCTCGTCGAGGCTGCCGTCGACCGGTTCGGTCGGGTCGACGCGGTCGTCAACAATACGGGCCATCCGGCCACCGGCGATCTGCTCGAGATAGAGGACGAGGCGTGGCACGCCGGCCTCGACCTCGTGCTGTTGAACGTGGTCCGCCTGGCGAGACTCGTCACGCCGGTCATGCGCGAGCTAGACGGTGGCGCGTTCGTGAACATCTCGACGTTCTCCGCGTTCGAACCGAGCGCCGACTTCCCCGTCTCGTCGGTGCTCAGAGCCGGTCTCGGCAGTTTCACGAAGCTCTTTGCCGACCGATATGCCGCGGAGGGAATCCGGATGAACGCCGTGCTCCCGGGGTTCGTCGAAACCTACGAGGTGGACGAGGAGACACGCGAATCGATACCGATGAACCGACCGGCGACTCGCGAAGAGATAGCGAACGTTGTCGGATTCCTCCTCTCGCCGGCCGCGGGCTACGTCACCGGACAGAACGTCAGGGTGGACGGCGGCCTCACGCAGTCGGTCTGACCGCTATCGGGGTCGCTCCTCCCGGTCCCGGGGGACGATCCCCAGCGCGGCGAGAACGTAGACGAGACCGACCAGCCGTGTCGCGGTCCCAACGCCGCGCCGGACCGCGATATCGCCGGCATTCGCGTACCCGGCGCGGAGCGCGAAATCGATCATCCGCCCCGGCGCGAGGAGCATCACCAGCCCCAGCGCGCCGAGGAGCCGGCGGGACCCGGTCGGTACCGATTTCCCCGTTTCGAAGATCCACAGGAAGGTTAGGCCCTCCAGGCGAGCGAGTTGGGTGACACCGCGTCGAAGCCGTGCATCGCCGGCGTTACGGAGCGCGAGGCGTTCGAGGACGTCGATGAACCGCCCCGGAGCCAGGAACTCGACCAGGGCGACCACCGAGTAAGCATTGGTGTCCATATTCCAATAATTGTCGCTGGGAGGCAAAAAGCTAGCCACCGGTCGTCGGCCTCAGTACGAATCGGCGAGCCGGTCGAGTTCGTCGTGGCGGCGCGTCGAGTGCGGGGCGGTGAGCGGCGAGACGCTGATGACGCCGTCCATGATCGCCTTTCTATCGGTCCCCTCCCCATCGGAGAAGGAGTCGTGTTCCATCAGTTGCCAGATGTTGTCCTGGAGAGTCACCGTCTCGCCGTCGTGGTTGGCCGTCATATCGTAGACGCTGGACGGTGACGTGATTCGCATCTCGGTCTTGCCGTTCTCCGGGGCCGGTGCGTTCACGTTGAGGTAGTCGGCCTGCTCGAAGACGTCCCCGTCGAGGGCCTGATCGACGAGATATCGGGTCGCGCGGACCGCCTCGTCGTACTCCTCGGGGTCGGGTTCTGACTTCCATCGGTCACCCGGCAGGTACAGCGAGGTCGCGATGGCGGGCACCCCGAAGTAGGCGGCTTCGACGGCGGCGCTCACGGTTCCCGACCGGCCGAGGACGTACATCCCGAGGTTCGCACCCTGGTTGACGCCAGCCACGACGATGTCGGGCGACGGGCCCAGCGCCTCGATACCGGCGATGACGCAGTCGACCGGGGTGCCGTCGAGTGCGTACCCGAGTTCGTGGTCCTGTACGCGCGCCTCGCTCGACGTGGCGCGCCCGACGGCGGACCTGTTGTCGGCGGGGGCGACGACCGTCACGTCGCCGACGTCCGACAGTCCGTCGGCGAGCGCCCGGATACCGGGACTGTCGATACCGTCGTCGTTCGTCAGGAGGATCGTCGGCGAGTCCATCTGTCTGCACTGGGCGGTCCGGCCGCAAAAGCCCACCGCCCCCGTCCGATCACGCCGGGTCGACGATGGTCTCCTCGTCGACGACCAGGTTGTAGGCACCCTCGTCGTCGTTCCAGAGCACGAGCACCCGTTCGACGGACAGCAGGTCACCGTACTCCGCCTCCAGAAGCGCCCGATTGAGTGCCGTCTCGTTCACCAGGACCGCGAAGTGGCGCTCGCGTTCACTCCCGTCGCTGACGGTGTAAAGCGGGTGGCCGTCGTCCGAGAGGTCCCGGGAGAGCTTCGCCACGAGGACGTCGAGTCGGTCGGTCACGTGGCGGTCGGTCTCGGCCAGTTTCGTGACGGGCATCGTGGTGGCGTCCACGTCGAACCGTCGGGCGCCGTCCGTCCGGAGGAACGAGTACGAGAACTTCACCGAGGTGTGCGTGAACTCGTCGGAACGGTCCGCTTCGGCGGCGAGGCGGGTCTGGAACGACGGCGGGGTGACGGCCGGGCGTTCGTCGAACGACCAGATATCGACGTCGGGACGCTCGTCCGGCCAGAGACGGACCATCGGGGCGTAGACCGTCGCCCCACGCGTTTCGAGGGCACGCTCCACCGACCGGAGGCCGAGACTCGTGTTACGGTCGGCGGGTGCGATGGCGACCATCGTTCCATCCTCGGACAGGGAGTCGAGGTATTCGTCGGCGACGGCGACCGGATCGTCGAGTTCGCTCAAGACGTTGCTGAAGAGCACGAGGTCGTAGGGGTCCTCCGCATCGAAGGCCTCCGCCGTCTCCCGGTGGATCTCCCAGTGGAAGTTCTGGCCGGTCGTCTCGAGAAGCGGTTCCAACACGGTGACCGCCGCGCTCGGTTCGAGGGCGTGATACTCGACCAGGGCAGGATCGGACCCGTCCGGTTCGATCAGGTCGTGTAGGCCGAGAGCAGGGCCGCCGACGCCGGCGCCCACGTCGAGTACACGGAGCGACCGGTCGACGCGCCCATCGCGGGCCAGGTCCCAGAGGACGTACTGTGCGGTCGCGTAGTAGGCCGCGAGATGGTAGATCGCATACCCCAGGGCCACGTCCTCGTCGTACTCGACCGGATGCTGCCGGTAGTAATCGGCCTTGAATCGGCGGATCGTCTCCCGGAGTTGCGCCCCCGATTCGCCGGTCGCCCAGTGCCGGCCGTGGCGGTCGACCAGCAGGTCCTCGATCACCGAGACGTACTCCTGGGGTACTTGGGTCACGCCCTCGAACGCGGGCCGGATCGGCCCCGCCTCGGGGGGGCGGAACGTCCCGTCCGGATACTCCACCAACGCCAGCGAGCGCGCCTCTTCGCGCAGGATTCGGCGGACGACCCGGGCATCCGGTCTCCCCTCGACGTACTCGCGAATCTCGTCGGGGTCGATCGATCTGACGTTCCGAAGGTACCTGGCCGCGTCGCGGACGGCGCGACGATCAACGGGCATCGTCGTAGAGGGCTGCGAACTCCTCCCGGTCCGCGTCGGCGATTCGGCTGGCGGCCGCCGCTATCTCCTCTGCGCCGTCGAAGACGTCCTGGATGTCCGCGTAGACGCCGGGCGTGCCACCGGTCACCCGGTCCCTGAGAGCGTCGAGGTCCGCGAACACGGGGGTAGCGAGCTCGTCGGGAACCGCCTCGGCGGCGAGTCCGAACGCGAGGATGGCCGCGTGGGTTCGCCCCTGTATCGTTCGCATCGCCTCGTCGTGCTCCACGGCGCTCACCGCCACGAGTTCGTTGCCCGCGGCCTCGAACGCCGCGGAGAGTGCGTCGGTCGTCGGTCCGCCCTCGCCAGTCGAAACGGCGATGCGACCCGGAGCGTGTTCCGGGGCGAACAGCGGATGATAGCTGACGCGCTCGAGGTCGGGGGCGACCGATGCCATCACGTCGAGAGGCACCGCCATCGAGCCCGTACAGTCGACCAGCGCTCGATTCGCCCGATCTGCCTGGGCCTCGATCACATCGGTCGCGGCCCGCATCGGGACGGCGACGCAGACGACGTCGAAGGTCTGGTCACCGTCGAGGGGGACCGCGCGAGCGTCGGAACTGTGGGCTGTGGCAGTCACGGCGACGTCGTCGTCCGCGTCTGCGAAGGCGACGGGGCCGTCCACGACCGTCGCGACCCAGCGGCCGACGGCACCGGCACCGACGATGAGCACGTCCATCGCCCACTCCTACCGGTGGCTCCGGCAAAAGAATTCGCTTGTGCGACGGCGTCCCGTCAGGGGCGCAATACGACCTTTCCCGTGGATTCCCGGTCCTCGATGAACTGGTGGGCAGCGCCAGCCTCCTCGAGGCCGAATTCCCGTCCGACGACGACCGACAGGGCGCCGGATTCGAGTCGTTCCGTCAGTTTCGGGACCGCCTGGAGGACCCGTGCCGGGTCGCGGGTCATCGCTTGCCCGAGGTGGTAGCCGATCACCGTGTGGTTGTTGAACAGGAGGTCGCTCGTGCTGGGACGGCCAGGCTCCCCGGAGGCGGCCCCGAAGGAGACCATCCGGCCGAAATGAGAGAGTGCCGTCAGACTCTCCGTCGTCGTGTCGCCACCGATACCGTCGAGGACGAGGTCCACGCCGTCCTCGGTCCGGTCCTGAACCCGGTCGACGAAATCCGTCTCGGTGTACTGGATGGGGTGATCGCACCCGAGGTCGGCCGCGAGTTCCAGTTTCTCGCGCGTCGAGGCGGTCCCGAAGACGGTCGCCCCGGCCGCGTCGGCCAGCTGGACGGCGGCGGTTCCGACGCCGCCGGCCGCCGCGTGGATCAGGACGGATTCGTCCGATTCCAGCCCGCCCCACTCGAAGAGGCAGTTGTGGGCCGTGAGGAACTGGACGGGGAAGCCGGCCCCTTCGGCGAAGGACATCCCCTCGGGGAGGTCGAACAACCCGGCGGCGTCGGCCAGCGCGTACTCGGCGTAGCCGCCCGTCTCGGCGAACCCAATGACCTCGTCGCCCACGTCACGACCGACGCCCTCGCCGACGGCGTCCACGACGCCGGCCACCTCGAGGCCGGGGACGTACGGCGGTCTGGGGCCGCCCTGGTAGTGGCCACGCCGCTGCATGATATCCGCGAAATTGATCCCCGCGGCCCTGACCGCGACCCGGACCTCGCCGGGCCCCGGTTCGGGGACGTCTCGATCGACGGGCTCCAGTACCTCGCTATCGCCGTACGCCGTCACCGTGACCGCTCGCATACACTCCAGTTCACGACCACGACGCATCAATGCAGGGGCCGTGACAGGAGAGTGCACCCGGGCCCGGGAGACGCTCAGTCGTAGACGAGTACGTCCACGAGGTCGACGCCCTCGTGCTGTATCGCGTCCTGTACCGTCGATTCGAGTTCGTCCGGCGTCTCTACGCGATGGCCGCGCGCGCCGTGGCTCTCGGCGTTCGTGACGAGGTCCACCGCCGGATCGAAGTCCATCCCGACGAAGTTGCGGTCGTCCGCCTCCCCGCCGAATAGCTGGAGGGCGTTGTCCTTCAGGATGCGGTAGTTGCGGTTGTCCGGGACGACGACGGTGAGATCGAGGTCGGCGCGGACCGCGCTATAGATGGCCTGAGGGTAGTAGAGGTACGACCCATCGCCAACGTATCCGACGACGTCTCGCGGCTCGTCCATGATCGATTCCGCCAGGGCCGCGCCGACCGACGCCGGAAGGCCGTAGCCGAGGCCACCGCCCTTGTTGGAGATGAACTGCTCGGGTGCCATGTCGTAGCGGAGCAAGAGTGGATACTTCGCGGTGACCCCCTCGTCGACGACGAACGCGTCGCCGGCGAGCCGCGAGAGGGCGTCGACGAGCTGGTGTTTCCCGACGCGGGTCTCACCGTCGGGTCGCTCGTCGACGCTCATCGCCGCCATGGTCGGTTCGAGGGACTCCTGTAGCGCACCCACCCGTTCGACACGTCGCTCACGTTCGTCGGCGTCGATTCGATCCCGCAGAATTTCGGCGAGTCGTTCCATGACGAGGGCCGGGTCGCCGACGACAGCGGCGTCGGTGGGATGATTCTTCCCGATCTCCCACAGGTCATCACCGATGTGGACGACAGTGGTTTCGGCATCGAGCAGGTCCTCTTCGTGCGGCAGGAGGGTCGTGTGTGTCGAGGTACCGACGAACACGACCACGTCACCGTCGACGAGCAACCTGGCCACGTCCTCCCTGGGCGGAATGTGAGAGACCCAGAGGTCGTGGCTGGTGGGGAACGTGACCTCGCAAGCCAGCATCTCTCCATGAACCCGGGCGCCGGCAGCCTCGGCGAACGAGACGGCGGCCTCGACGCCCCCGCGGGTTCGGGCCACCGCATCGCCCAGCACCAGAATCGGGTCCCCGGCCGCCGCGATCAGGTCGGCGGCACGGCCGATCTGCTGGGGGTCACCCCCGCCGGCGTTCGGGATGGGGCCGAGTGGTTCGATCGCATCCGGTGCCGTGGGTGACCGCATCACGTCCGCCGGGAGCGCGAGGAAGACTGGGCCGGTCGGCGGCGTGAGTGCGACGCGGACCGCACGCCGGAGCATCGTCGGCAACGCGGCCACGTCCAGCACCTCGTCGCTCCACTTGGTGAACTGATCGACCAACCGCTCCAGGTCGCCGTGTAGGATCGGCTCTTCGTGGCGGAAATCGCGCTCGTGATTGCCCGCCGTGACGACCAGCGGAGCGCTCGTGAAGCTCGCGGCGTAGACGTTCCCGATACCGTGTGCGAGCCCCGGCGTGATGTGGAGGTTGACGACGCCGACCGGGGTGATGGACTCGTCGTGGTGTGCGTGATATCGGCGAGTCTGAGCGTATCCGGCGGCCATTCCGACGGCGACGTCCTCGTGCAACCCCAGCACGTACTCCAGGTCGCTGTCCCCGAGCGCCTCGAGGACCGGGAGTTCGGTCGTGCCGGGATTACCGAAGACGTGTTCGACGCCGTACCGTTCGAGCGCATCGACGAACAGGTCGGCGCCCGTGTATCCCGCTGTCATGGTCGATGGTGCGGTGGGGGCCGTCAAAAAGGTGTGCCGTCACAGTACTGAATCACCTGCCGTGGCGTCTCAGACGACCAGATCCTCGGGGTAGTCGGTCAGGTTCTCGTACCCGTCCTCGGTCACGACCACGATGTCCTCGATTCTGACGCCGCCGATGGCGGGGTCGTACAGCCCAGGCTCGATGGTGATGACGTGACCGGGTTCGAGTTCCTCGCCGTTGCGACCGATCCGCGGCCGCTCGTGGACCTCGAGGCCGACGCCGTGACCGGTGCTGTGAATGTAGCCGCGGTCGGTCCCCTCGTCTGTTCGCAGCGTCGGGTAGTCGGCCTCCTCGTAGACGTCGCACACCGCATCGTGGACCGCCTCGCCGGTGACCCCGGGTTCGACGGCGTCGAGGGCGGCCGCCTTCGCCGCCCGGGTCAGTTCGTGGAACTCGGCTATCTCGTCGCTCGGCGTTCCGCGAAGGAACGTTCGCGTCATGTCGGAGTGATAGCGCGTCGTCTTGTCCCGGGGGAAGATGTCGACGATGACGGGGTCGTCGACGTGGATGGGCCCGCTACCGCGGTCGTGGGGTACGGCGGCGTCGGTACCCGAGGCGACGATTGTCTCGTCGAGGGCACAGCCGTGTTCGAGCAGCGTCGTCTCGATGGCCCGCCGGACCCGCTCGCTCGTCAACGGTTCGCCGTCCACCTGGAGGACGCCGTCGTCGACCGCGGCCTCGGCGATAAGTCGTTCCGCTTCGGCCATCGCCGCCTCGTTGGCCCGTTGGGCTTCCTGGATGTACGCTATCTCCGTCTCGGACTTGACCGCGCGCGTCCGTTCGACGGCGTCCGCCGCGTCCGGCTCGACCCGCACGCCCAGGTCACGCAGGTGGTCGGCCGTTTGCAGTGGGAACCGGGCGTTGGTCGATACCGACGCCACGTCGAACTCCGCGAGGAAGGCGACGATGGCCCGGGCCCGCCCCTCCGTCGATCCGTACTCGTCGACGAGGTCCCGCCGGTCGTAATCGGGAAACTGCCGGACGTCGTCCGCTCGGCTCTCGACCCGGGCGCGCCCGTACTCCATCGAGGAGACGAGGAGCGCGGTCCGCTCGGGGGTGTAGAGCGTGAGAAACGGGTCCGGTGCGTCGAAGCCGGACAGGTAGCGCTGATCGGCGAGTGTCGCGTCCGCGTCGAGGAGGTGCCCGTCCAGACCGCGGTCGGCGAGCGCCTCGTCGAGTCGCGTGAGATCGATGTCCATACACCCAGGAGCGCCTCCGTCGACCAAAATCCCTCCGTCTCCGGAACCCTATTGAGGGCACCGGTCGCAGTCACCGCCATGGACATCACCGTCACACGGTCGACGGTCGCGGGCCGAGCCCGTGCCCCGCCGTCGAAGAGTTTCACCCACCGCGCCATCCTCGCGGCGGGCTACGCCGAGGGGGCGCTGGTCCGCCAGGCGCTCGTCAGCGCGGACACGCGCGCCACCATACGCGCGGTCGAGCACTTCGGCGGGAGCGTCACGAATCGGGATGGGGTGCTCGATATCGAGGGCTTCGACGGGCGACCGGCGGTCCCGGCGACCGTGATCGACTGTGCCAACAGCGGAACGACGATCCGACTCACGACCGCGGCCGCAGCGCTCGCCGATGGAACGACCGTCCTCACGGGGGACGAATCGCTTCGCTCGCGACCGCACGGACCGCTCCTCGACGCCATCGCCCAGCTCGGTGGCACGGCTCGCAGCACCCGCCGGAACGGGCAGGCGCCGCTCGTCGTCGACGGGCCGATCACCGGGGGAACCGTCGAGATCCCCGGCGACGTCTCCTCGCAGTTCATCACCGCCCTGCTCATGGCGGGGGCGGTCACCGACGAGGGCGTGGACGTCTCGTTGACGACGGATCTCAAGTCCTCGCCGTACGTCGACATCACCCTCGACGTCCTCTCGGCGTTCGGGGTGACGGCCCGCCGAACGAGCGCTGGGTATTCGGTCCCCGGCGAGCAGTTCTACGAGCCGACGGACGGCGAGTACACCGTTCCCGGCGACTTCTCGTCGGCCTCGTACCTGCTCGCCGCAGGAGCGGTGGCCGGCGACGACGAGGTCGTCGTCACCGGTGCCTTCCCCAATCCGCAGGGGGACACGGCCATCGTCGATATCCTGGATGACATGGGGGCTGACATCGAGTGGAACGAGGCCGACGGCGTCGTTCGCGTGAGGCGCTCCGCCCTGTCAGGGACGACGGTCGAGGTCGGCGACACGCCCGACCTGCTCCCGACCATCGCGGTGCTTGGGGCAGTCGCCGACGGAACGACGCGGATCGAGAACTGCGAGCACGTCCGGTACAAGGAGACGGACCGCGTGACGGCCATGGCCGAGGAACTGACCGCGATGGGGGCCACCGTCGAAGAGGAACGGGACGTGCTCACTATCCACGGTGGCGAGAGCGACCTGGACGGAACGCGTGTCGACGGTCGGGCCGACCACCGGATCGTCATGTCCCTCGCCGTGGCAGGGCTCGTCGCCGATGGCGAGACGACCATCGCTGGCGCCGAACACGTCGACGTCTCCTTCCCCGATTTCTTCGACGTCCTCTACGATCTGGGCGCGACGGTCGACGAGTAGGTGCGGGGATGTCGGTTGCACCGACTGCAACACCTAAATGTGCCGCGCGCAGATGCACTCACAATGAACGGCAACCGTTTCGGCCGCCTCTTCCAGCTGACGACCTACGGCGAGAGCCACGGCCCGGCGATGGGCGTCGTCGTCTCCGGCGTCCCGGCCGGCCTCGAACTCGACGAGGCGGACATCCAGCGCGAACTCGACCGGCGAAAGCCGGGGCAATCGAAGATGACCACCAGCCGCGACGAACCCGACGCGGTACGCATCAGGAGTGGTCTCCAGGACGGCGTGACGACCGGAACGCCGATCGGCCTGACGATCCAGAACAAGGACGCGAGATCGGGGAAGTACGAACCCTTCATCACCGCACCCCGCCCGAGCCACGGCGATTTCACCTACTCGGCGAAGTTTGGCACCCGGAACTGGGGCGGTGGCGGCCGCTCCTCGGCCCGAGAGACGGCCAACTGGGTCGCCGCGGGCGCCATCGCGAAGCGGATCCTCGCGACCCAGGACGTCGAGGTCGCCGCGCACGTCAACCAGATCGACGACATCGAGGCACCATCGGTCAGTTTCGAGGAGATACAAGAGCACGCAGACGACAACGTCGTCCGCTGTGCCCACCCCGAGACCGCCGAGCAGATGCGAGAGCGCGTCGAGGAGTACCAGCGTGAGGGCGATTCCATCGGGGGGTCGGTCTACTTCGAAACGCGTGGCGTCCCCCGTGGCCTCGGTGCCCCGCGCTTCGACAGCCTCGAGGCACGACTCGGCCAGGGTATGCTGGCCATCCCCGCGACGACGGCCTTCGAGTTCGGCCTTGGCCGGGAGGCCAGGGAGTACGCGGGCATCGAACGGAACGACGAGTGGACCTTCGACGAGTCTGGCGATCCAGTCCCCGCCGAGAACGACCACGGCGGGGTCCAGGGAGGCATCACGACTGGACAACCGATCTACGGCGAAGTCACCCTCCACGCACCGACCTCGATTCCGAAAGAACAGCAGACGGTCGACTGGGAGACCGGCGAGGAGAAGACGGTGCAGGTGACCGGGCGACACGACCCCGTCCTCCCGCCACGCGCCGTCCCGGTGGTCGAGGCGGTCCTGGCCATCACTCTGGTCGACTTCATGCTCCTCGGTGGCCGTCTCAATCCCGACCGGCTGGACGGTCGGGTCGGGGAGTACGACACCGACTACCACCCCAGTATCCCACGCGACGCGGACGAATAGCAAACGAGTTAGGGGACCCGGTCCGACGTTCACGACAATTCATGGGAGATACCGCACTGGATTCCCTCCTGTCCCCGAACCGGGTGAGCGTCGTCGGTCCGGACGACCCAGCCGTGGCCGCGTCCGCCATCGGCGAGTCGAAGACCTTCGACCCGAAGACGCTGGCCGAGATCGGTCGGCACGACTGGTTCGTCGGCACCGACCTCGCCATCGTCACCACGACGACCGGCATCGAGTCGACGGTCGCCACACTCGTCGACAACGATGTGGGAAGCGTTCTCGTCACGGTCCCGGTCGAGGACCCGCGCTGGTTCGAACTCGTCGAGGTCGCCACCGCTGGCGACGTCGACCTCATTGGTCCAGACGCAGCCCTCGTCGTCCCCGACCTGGGTCTCCAGGCGAACGTCGACGATGCGGTCGAGAGCGGTGCTATCGCCCTCGTCGGCGAGGACCCACAGACGATCCGCTCGCTGGTCGCAGAAGCGACGCATCGCGAGATCGGCTTCTCGACGGTTCTGGCGACCGGCCGTCACGCCACGGTCCGCCCGGCGGACGCCATCGCTGCCTTCGAGGCGGACGAAGACACCAGCGTCGTCCTCGCTCGCCCCGAACGCATCGACCGATCGTTCTACCAGGCGGCATCGACGCTCTCGTCGGGAATGGCACTCGTCGTCCACGCGCCGAAGTGGGCGTGTGTGGACGAACCCATCGACGCCGGTTCGCTCGGGACGATCGATCCAGCCGACGTCCGGAACGCGGTTCTCGAACAGGCTGGCGTCCTGCGGGTCGATTCCGTCGACCGGTTGCTCGACCTCGCCCCCGCTCTCGCCGAACAACCGCTTCCAGCGGGCGACGACGTCGTCATCGTCTCGAACGCTGGGGGGCCGGGGGTGATGGCAACCGACGCGGTGGGCGTCTCTCGGCTCTCGATGGCCGAACTATCCGAGGAGACCGTCGAACGACTCGAGGCCGCCATTCCCGACCGGGCCTACGCCCGTAATCCACTCGATCTGCTCGCGGACTCCGATATCGACGTGTTCAGCGACGTCCTGGACGCGGTACTGACCGACCAGGACGTCGACGCAGCGGTCGTCATCTCGGCGCCGAACCCGTTGTTCACCTTCGAGGAGATGGCGGAGAACGTCGCGTCGGCGCGATCGGAGCACGAATCGCCGGTCGTCACCGCGCTCATGGGCGGCGAGAGCACCCAGGCAGCCGCCTCCCGGTTGCGGGCCGTCGGGATTCCGAACTACTTCGACCCGTTCCAGGCGGTGGCGGTGTTGAGCGCCCTGGCCGACCAGCGAGACGCGGCGACACGACGCGAGACGGAACCCGCATCGTCCGCCCCGATACCGGTCGGCGAGGTCAGCACCGCCATCGATGCCGGTGACGGGGCCCGCGCTGTCCTCGCGGCCGCGGGACTCACCGGCGACCGTCCGGAGAACGGCGTCGACGTCTCGGTCGTCGCCCGTGATCTCCCCCACGTCGGACCGGTGGTCGCCGTCGGGATAGCGGAGTACGCCGCGGTTCTGAACGACGTTGCCCTCCGAGTCAGCCCCACCAGCGAGGACGAGGTCCGGTCGATGTTCGACGATCTCCGAGCATCCCAGTTGCTCAAGGGGGCCCGCGGAACGGAGGCCGTCGACGTCGATACCCTGGTCGACGCGGTTCTCCGGATCGCCGCCATCCCGGTGGCCTTCTCGGCAGTCGACACCGTCGACGCCACGGTACGCGCATCCGAGAGCGGGGTCGGCGTGACGGACGCTAGCCTCGACCTCGGCGATCACCAGTAGGGAGTCGCAGTCGACCGCGAAGCGACGATCCCCGTTCCAACGATGGCGACCATCACCAGTGCAACGACGCCGAGCGATAGCGAGGCCCCGGCCGAGAACGTGAGGGCAGGGGGCAACGCGAGCGCCACCTCGATGGCCCAGACGGCGATACCGAACGTTGCGAGCACCGCGAGTACGGGAACGAGTCGCATGCGTCGCCGTTCGGCCGGCGGATAGATAAATCCGCCCGGAACCCGCGCAGTTAAAGGCGATACGGGCCCGACGGCCCACCATGTTCGCTCCCCGTCCGCAGAGCGGAGGTGCATCGCGGTGACCGTCGTCGTCGCGCTCGTCGACCCGCCGAGAGAGGGGGTCGTCCTGCCGAACGTCGTCGAGGAAACGGCGTTGTCTCCCGCCGACGGCGTCACACTCTACGAGGCCATGCTCACCGATTTCTTCGCCGTGACCGCGGAGGCGAACGTCGACGTCCTCGTGAACTATCCAACCCAGGACATGCTCCCCGACGGCCAGGACGGCAACCCCGAAGCCGAGATCCGTTCGGTCGCAGCCCGGGTCCTCGACGCGGAGGACCTGACCGAGGTCCGGTACGAAGTGCAGGTCGGATCGACCCCCTCCGCCAGGATCGGAAACGCGATCACCCACCTCCTCCGCGACGAGGGCGAGACCTCTGCGGTCTTCGTCGACCACCGCGTCCCCTTCATCGAACGGTCGGTCATCGACCAGGCGGCGATCAAACTCCGTCGGAGCGAGACGGTCGTCGGCCCGGCAGCGGACGGCGACGTCTTCCTCGCGGGTTTCAAGGAACCGATCGACTTCGCGGATATCTTCGACGGCGTCCCCATCGAGAACGTGGTCTCGAGGACCGTCGAGGATGGCTACGCCGCCGACTTCGTCCGGAGACGCGAGGTCGTCGCCACGCCACGGGACCTCAAAACGGTCGTCTCGCTCCTTCGCGCACGACAGATGGCGGACAAACGGGTCGCGACCCACACGACCGCCGCCGTCGACGAACTGGGGCTGCGGGTCGAAGACGGCGACCTGGTCGTCTCGGAAAGAGACAGTCGGTAGGTCGGCGACGAATCCCCGTGTCGGACCCGCCATCGACGAGAAGAATCCCCCCCCCCGCCATCACGAAACGGCGTCATCGGCGAGTGAGACTATTCCAGATACCCCAAATCACGGAGGTTGTCGAGTAACGCCTCGTCCTCGACGGATTCCTCGACGAGTTCGTCGAGGCTCTCCCGCCGGTCTTCGACCACGGAGAGGAGTTGTCGCGCGCTCCGAAGTTTGTAATGAACCTCGGTATCCCCCGTTTCGGCGATCGATGCTTCCAAAAGATCGTCGATCGTTTCGAGCGTCGATTTCACCATACGTCTAGTACCGACCAACATTTGATAAATAATCGTTTCGAGCCAATATTCCATCGATTGTCCCACAAATCGGCGAACGTATGGGCGATAAGTTCCGCTTCAGGTCGATTGTACGAATTATCCGATATTTGTCCGGCACCAGAATCGAAACGCGAGCAATCGATAGGCCTTAGAATGGCCGGACGATAGGTGAAATCGTGGTGAGGTAGCGAAGCGGCCCACCGCGCCTGCCTTGAGAGCAGGTGGCTTTCGAGCCTCAGGGGTTCAAATCCCCTCCTCACCGCTTCTTCGAACGGCTTGTGAGAAGAACGGTGAGAGGGATTTGTAACCCTGCAAGTCACAGCCCGCGCATCGAGCAAAGCGAGCGAGCAGGAATGTCTTGCTCTGGTTCAAATCCCCTCCTCACCGTTTTCCGAGCGACCTACGAGGAAAACGTGAGAGGGATTTGAGCCCTGCCAGTCGCAGCCGACGAACGAAGTGAGGAGGTCGTCTGGCTTAGGTTCAAATCCCCTCCGCACCGTGTTGCTCCGAGCAATTCCGCGAGGAGCAACCGGTGTGGGATTTGAATCAGACCGAGGTTCTGCGCAAAGCGCAGGTTCTCGGGCGTGGTTCACAATCCCCTCC
>JBNJDE010000017.1:0-25815 GCA_051744605.1 Halobacteriota archaeon | reverse complement strand
GTCATCGACCTGACCGAGGGGACCGTCGACGGCGAGCCGTGTGACGGATTGGCCTTCGCCTCGACCGTCGATGGGCCGTACGAGATCGCGTTCGAGAACGCCGACAATGGGTACGGCAGGTACGTTCTGTTCCTCGATAGGCCCGCAGACGAGATCGATACTGGACCGTATGGGAATGGGCCGGTAATCGACGACGCCATCTTCGACGCGACGGTCCACGTCTCCGTCGACCAACCGGACCTGCTGTACGAGACGAACGTCACCGTCGCGCCGGAAGCCTCGCCGGAGGGCGAGGTCTACGGCGCCGTCCCCTGATCGTCTGGCACCTCGGCGACGAGACGGGCTTCGCCACCATCCAGTCGGTCCAGTCGGACCGGGAATCCGAACGCTTTGACGAGCGATAGCTGGGTCTCGACGTGATTCGTCACCCGGGGAATCCGAACGCTGCCGCCCGCGAGCGCGAGGAGTGGGACGAGCTGGTCGGCGAGGTGCGCGTCGACCGCGGCCCCTGTCGATAGGAACGTCTGGAAGCGGTTCACTGCAGTTTTCGCGACCGCCTCGGATGGCTTTCCGGGCTCTCCGAGGGCGGTGAACCCGCCGATCGACGACTCGAAACGGGCCGCGATCACGATGGCCGACCCCTCGTCGGTTGCCTCGACGTACGAGATATCGGTCGTAATCGGTACCGCTGTCAGTGCATCGAGCGATTCCACTGCGGCGTCGGCCTGTCGATCGGCGACCGAGGCCGATTCCAGTGTCGTCGAGGCGACCGAGTGGACGACGACGGATTCGAGGTCGCCCCGGTCGTCGAACTCGAGTGGCGTCATGGAGGCGGGTTCCACGGTAAGGGTGGCCTCGCCACCACCTGCTGGATAGAAGCCCCGGCGATGCAGAGCGACCGCCGCTTCGACCCCCAGGGAGGCCATGGTCGGCAGTTTCACCGACCGGAAGTAGTCGAATGGGGGTGCCCACTTGACGTCGGTCCCCCCAGCCACCGTTACCGTCGCCGTTTCGTCGAGACGCGTCGCGAGTGGGAGCACGGCGTCGAACACGAGCGTCACGCTCCCGGCAGTTCCGATGGATTGTTCGACGTCGCGGCCGGTGACGCCTGCAGGCTCGAATCGGAACTCGTCGGCACCAATTTCGACGCCCTCGGTCGTCGCATCGGCGAGCGAAGCCACGGTTTCGACGGCGGCGACGTGCTGGGCCCGGAGCCCTGGCTGGTCGCGTGCGCCACGGACGTTCTCCATCAGGATCGGTTCACCCCTTACGGCGCTCATGGCGACGGCCGTCCGGACCAGTTGCCCACCCCCCGTACGACCGTCCACCGTTCGCATGGGTAGACGTGCGTCGCCCTGCCTGATAAACCCGGAGTCCGCCCTGGCCATCGGAACGGTTACCCCGCCGTGTCGGATAGCCCCTGCCATGCCGGAGTCCGAACTCGACGAGGACGCGTGGCGAGACCGTCTCCAGGAGTATCGGTCACAGAAGGACGTCTTTCTGGCCACCGATGAGGAATCGCCGATCCCGGAGGAAGAACGAGAGTCGTTCGGTGGCCTCTCGTATTTCTCGCTCGACCCCGCTGCCCGCGTCATCGCTCGACTCCAGTGGGTGCGCGATCCCGAGACCGTCGAACTACCCGCGAACCGGGGACCCGACATCGAGTACGAACGTGTCGCGACGCTGGGGTTCACGTACGACGGCGATCACCACGTGCTCGCCGCGTTCCGGGCGCCTAGCGTCGACGATCTGCTAGTCCCGTTTCACGACACGACGAACGGCGAGGAGACCGCACGCCAGGGGCGCTATGTCACCCTATCCCTCGACGACGTGGAGACGGGCGACGACGTCGTCCTGGACTTCAATCTCGCGTACCACCCCTTCTGTGTCTACGACGACGAGTACCTGGTTGCGCTACCGCCCGAAGAAAACGAGTTGGACGTCGCCGTACGGGCCGGCGAACGACGCTAGGCCGGAACTTCGGCGGCTTCGAGCAGTTCCTGGTACCGGTTCCGGATCGTCACTTCGCTCACGTTCGTCACGCCGGAGACCTCACTCTGGGTCACCTTCTGATTGGTGAGCAGCGATGCAGCGTAGATGGCGGCGGCCGCGAGGCCGACCGGACTCTTCCCGCTGGTGACGCCGTGGTCCTGCGCGGTCGTCAGGAGTTCGCGGGCCCGACGTTCGACCTCCTCGTTGAGGTCGAGCTCGGAGGCGAACCGTGGGACGTAGCTGGCCGGGTCGGCCGGCTGTACCTCGAGGCTCAATTCGCGGACGATGTAGCGGTAGGTTCGTTTGAACTCCATCTCGCCGATCCGACTGACGGTGGCGACCTCGTCGAGGCTCCGCGGGGTCCCCATCTGGCGGGCCGAGGCATAGAGGGCCGCGGTCGCGACGCCCTCGATGGAGCGACCCGGGAGCAGGTCCTCCTCGAGGGCTCGCCGATAGATGACGGACGCCGTCTCGCGTACTTCCTTGGGGAGGCCGAGCGCGGAGGCCATCCGTTCGATCTCGCCGAGGGCCTGTTTGAGGTTCCGCTCCTTCGAGTTGCGGGTTCGGAACCGCTCGTTCCAGGTTCGGAGTCGCTGCATCTTCTGGCGCTGCCGACTCGAGAGGGCACGACCGTAGGCGTCCTTGTTCTGCCACCCGATGTTCGTCGAGAGGCCCTTGTCGTGCATCATGTTGGTCGTCGGGGCGCCGACGCGCGATTTCTTGTCCTTCTCCTTGGAGTCGAACGCCCGCCATTCGGGTCCGTGGTCGATCTCGTCTTCTTCGACGACGAGTCCGCACTCACCACAGACGGTCTCGCCGCGTTCCTCGTCGAGGATGAGGTGGCCGCTGCACTCCGGGCAGGTGGATTCGTCTTCTCGTGTCGATTCTTCTTCCGCGCGTGTGTCCGTTCGTTGGCTCTCGCTGTTGAACGTCCTGATTTTGGTATCGCTCATGTTGGGGCTGGGCGGAATCGGGGAGGAAACTATAAACGCCCTCCCGTTGGTTCCTTAGCAACAGTAATACCGTAAACCACATAAGGCTTTTGGTAAAGTACGACCCGAACGTTCACTAGAGACACCACCATTGGGACGTGAAAGCGGCGATTAGCGCCACTTTTGGGTATCCTAAGAATGTGCGTACCTTTACCATGGCACAACGATACGCATAAAAACGTACCGGTGGTCTTCGGTGAGCTATGGACCGGCCCACAGAGCCGCCGGGCGACCTGGTAGACACCCCCATATATTTGGTAGTATCAGCCGCGATCGACGGGTCATCGGTGTGCTGAAACGACATCGATCACGAGGTTCGTGGACCGGTACTGCTCCAGGTGCGGTATCTCGGGAGGAGACGCCGTCGTCTCGTTCGTGCTCTATAGGCGGAACAGGCCGAGTGCCTCGAGGCTTGCCCCCGAGGCGGTTCACTCAGTATCTTCGAGGTCTCTCGCGATGGCTGCGAGACTGTCCTTCGGTGGTTCCGCGGCGGCGTACGTGGCGGACTCGCCAGGGGCCCGGAGACCCACTTTGTGACCCGCGTCCACGACGTCGACGTGAACGGTCCGTCCGAACGCCAGATCACGGTCGTCGACCCAGGGGTCGAGATGGTCGGTCGCGGCGCCGGGATTGCGAGCCTGTCGCGGCGTCTCGTAGGCTCCCCGGATCACGGGGTCGCCGTTCGACCGTGCCGCGATTTCTGCGCGGTATTCGACACCGTCGAGTACGACCCTGAGAACCTCACCGACCGGGATGGCGTCGTTCGCGGGAAGACGAATCTCCGAGCGGTGTGTCGCGCCATACCGTTCCAGTGTCCCGTCGAGGGTCTCGACGGTCGGGTGATCGTGGGCCACTCGGTCGGGCATGGGCAGGTGTTCGTCGTGCGTCGGTCTACACCTTGCGATGTCGGTTCGGCTTTCGATGATCGCCCCCTTTCGGTCTAATGCGCGCCAGCGGTGTTCGGTGCGCTCTGTGGCTCCCCTCGCGCGGTCGTCCAAATCGATTCATCCCGACCGACCTCGAGTGTGATGTACGGTGGCACGGATAGACGGGGCCGATTCGGTGGGCCGGGGCTGATCCAACACAACGCTCAAATTGGAGCGGCCCACAGTCTCAACCGATGGACGATGACCTATCGACGTTTCTTCGCACGTCGTGGGTGAACGTCGTCGGGAACGTGGCGAAGATCGTCGTCGAGGGGTCAATCGGTCTCGCGTTCGGGAGTCTCGCTCTCATCGCCGACGCGGCGCATTCGCTCGCCGATCTCCTCGCCAGTCTCATCGTCCTCGTCTGGGGTCGACTCGCGTTCGAGGGCCCCGACCCGGGCCATCCGCACGGGCACGAACGGGTCGAGCCGTTGACTGCGCTGTTCGTCGGCGCGACGCTCGTCCTCCTCGCGCTCAAACTGTTGTGGGACTCCGCGACGGGGATCCTCGAGGGACCCTCCGTCGTGTACAGTCCATTTCTCGTCTTCGGCCTGGCCTTCGCCATCGTCGACATGGTCCTCGTCTACTGGTACACCCAGCGGTCGAACCGAACACTTGGGTCGCCGGCACTCGATGCCCTCGCCAAGGATGCGCTCAACGACGTCTATACGTCGATCGCCGCGGTCGTCGGCGTCTTCGGTGCTGCAGTCGGCTCGCCTATCCTGGATCCCATCGCGGGTGGCCTCGTCAGCACCCTCGTTCTCCGCGAGGGGATCTCCATCTCGCGACAGAACGTGGACTACCTGGTCGGTAGCGCCCCACCGGCAGACGAACTCGAACGCATTCGGTCGGAGATCTACGCTCATCCGGCCGTGGAGGGCGTCCACGACCTCCGATGTCACTACGTCGGGCCGACGATCGAAGTGGAGTTCCACGCCGAGATCGACGGCGAATTCTCACTCTACGACGCCCACGCGGTCGAAACGGAGATTCGGAATCGGGTGATGGAGCTCCCGGCCGTCGGCGACGTCCACGTCCATCTTGACCCGTCCGGAATCGGCGAGTGGAAGGACGCCGTGGAGACCCCACCGGAGTGAGGGTCCACCTGAACGGTTGGGCCTCACGTCGTCGAATGTGCGGGGAGTTCCCGCTCCAGAAGTCATTTCCCGGTCGCTATCTTGAGAGGTCACGATGGACGAACAGCACACATTCGACGCCGATTCTGCCGAAACACTGGAGGAGGTCGTTCGCTATCGATATCTCTCTCGGGACGAACTCGTCGGCGCGTTAAACCCTACTGGCGACGAGGACGTGGTTGACCTCGGAAGCGGTACCGGGTTCTACACGCGAGACGTGGCTCCCTACGTCGGGGCCGTTCGCGCCGTCGACCTGCAACCGGAGATGCACGAGCACTTCCGCGCCGAAGGGGTTCCAGACAACGTCGAGGTGGTCTCGGCCGGCATCGCGGAGATGCCCTTCGGGGACTCGACACTCGACGCTGCGTACTCCACGATGACGTTCCACGAAATCGTCAGTGAGGCGTCACTGGCGGAGATTCGGCGGGTGCTTCGGCCGGGGGCACGATTCGTCGTCGTTGACTGGTCGGCCGAAGGCGAGGGCGAACGCGGGCCACCACTAAATGCCCGGTACGGTCCCCAGCAGGCCGCCCGGCGCATCGAGGAAGCCGGATTCGACGTGAAAAACTGGAGTGGTCGACCGGAAACCTTCCTCGTCGTCGCGGCCGTTCCGTCCTGATTACTCCTCTTCGAAGCGGACCGAATCGGGCTCTTGTCCCGCAGCATCGACGACTTCGTCGGAGACGAAGATGGGAGCGTCGACCCGCACCGCGATAGCGATTGCGTCGCTCGGTCTGACGTCGAAGGTCATCTCCGTTCGGTTGCCGTCGTCGTACTGTTCGACGTCGAGTTTCCCGTAGAACGTTCCCTCCCGCAACTCGTCGATGCGGACGCGGTCGATGGCCGCGCCGAACTCGGTGAGCATCTCCACGAACAGGTCGTGGGTGAGCGGTCGCTCGAAGGTTTCCGGAGAGAGTGCGATCTGGATCGACTGCGCCTGGTCCCCCGTCACGAACACCGGCAGTATCTCGTCACGGACGTCGAGGAGCACGGCCGGCACTCGCTCGTCCTCGTCCGTCACGGCGACCCCCCGCACCGTGGCTTCGTGGTCCATACCTAGATTCCGGCGAGTACGACCAAAAAGGCTTGCTAGCTGTCGGCTCGTCGATATAGTGCGACGGTCACCGGTCCCGGTCCCGTTCGGCTCGGAGTTCCGCTACCAACTGTTCCGTGGCTCGTCTCACGGCGTCGTCGCTCGATTCGGTCGGCTCCCAGCCCAGCTCGGAGAGTTTCTCGGTCGCGAGTCGCATCTTCGGGACGTCGCCGGTCCACCCGCGGTCGCCGCCGGTGAACTCGTACTCCGGGTCCACGCCGAGTTCGTCTGCGACGATGTCGGCGATGTCGGTGACCGACGTGGTCGTCTTCGTCCCCAGATTGACGATGGTGCATTCGTCGGTCGCGTGTTCGACGACGTGACGCATGGCGTCGACGCACTGTTCTACGTGCATGTACGACTTCTCCTGGCGGCCGTTCCCGAGTATCTCGAGTGTCTTTGGGTCGTCGAGGAGTTTCTCGATGAAATCGGGGATGACGTTGCCGCGCTGGTGGGGACCCACGATGTTGGCGAATCTGAAGATCCAGGCGTCGACGTCGTAGGAATGTGCGTACGTCGAGACGAGTCCCTCGTCGGCCAGCTTGGCCGCACCGTAGATGCTGATCGGTTCGAGCGGGCCGAAGTCCTCCGGGGTGGGCATCGGTGCCTCACCGTAGACCGTCGACGACGACGTGAACACGACGTTCGAGACGCCGACCTCGTCCATCCGTTCGAGGACCGTGTAGGTCATCTCGGTGTTCTCTTCGAACAGGGTGCGCGGGTCGTCGAAGTTGGTGTCCGTGTATGCGGCGAAGTGGAAGACGATGTCCACGTCCTCGGTGATGACGTCGGCGACGGCAGCCGGGACACTGACGTCGCGTTTCGCGAATTCGACGGTGTCCGGGACCTGTTCGCGTGACCCCTTCGAGAGATCGTCGACCGCCAGCACGTCGTTCTCGTCGGCGAGCGCCGCAGCGAGGTGCGATCCGACGAGACCTGCCCCACCGGTCACGACGATTCGCTTGCCGGAGAGTTCCATGACGGACCATACGGCGGGCCGAGCAAGTGCATTCCGATATCAGCCATCGTCGACGACCGATTCGCTCCACTCCCACAACCGCTGCTGGAGGTCTTCGTCGTACGTTTCCGGTGCCGACTCCACTGACTCGGTCCCATCGAAGTACTGCCCCGTTACGTCGGCGACCTCCCCCGAAGTCGCGAGGTATACTGCAGTCTCGGCGCCCGCTTCGGTCGAAGCCGTGAACCGGTCGGTGAGTACACTGGGAAGTGCGGACAGCACCGCCATGAACAGCCGAACCGGGAGCGAGGCGTTCCGATACAGGCCGCTCGACGGGATGAATCCCGGGTGAAAGCAGTTCGCCGTCGCCCGGTCGAGTCGTTCGGCGAGTGCGTAGGTGAAGAGGACGTTCGCGAACTTCGACCTGGCGTAGGCGTCCATTCCATCGTAATCGGTCGTCGTCTCGAGGTCCGCGATGTCGAACTCGGCGCGGTGGTGGATGGCCGAGGTGGTCGTGACGACGCGCCCGTCAGCGGCCTCGATATGGTCTCGCAAGCGATCGGTCAGGACGAACGGAGCGAGGTGGTTGACGGCGATGGTTCGCTCGACTCCCTCGGCCGTCAGTTCGCCGGTAGCGAAGAACGCGCCGGCGTTGTTGACGAGGGCATCCAGCCGATCGTACCGGAACGCGACGTGGTCGGCGAGGTCACGGACCTCGTCCAGCTCCGTGAAATCCGCGATGATGGTCTCGAAATCGGCCGCCTCGGTTGCGGTAAGCGCTGATTCGAGCGATTGCGCTTTTGCATCGGATCTGCCGTGGGCGATCACGGTTGCGCCGCGTCGTGCCAGTTCCAGAGCGGTCGCTCGTCCGACGCCATCGGTCGCTCCAGTAACGAGGACGGTCGGGGCCGAGCGGTTTCTTTCGTGCGTGATCGACTGATCGCCTGGAGGGCGACTGCTCATACGCCGTCATCGCCGTGGACGGCCTTAGTGCTGGCTCGGCTCGTCCGTGGGCGGAACGAAACCCCTAACGGGGTCTCCCCGTAGTGTCCGGTATGCAGGGAGAATCCGACGTCGTGGTCCTGCGGCTGGGGCACCGTCCGGGGCGCGACGACAGGATGACGACACACGTTGGGCTGACCGCACGCGCGCTAGGGGCGGACCGCGTCATCTATCCCGAGAACGCCACCGACGCCGTCGAGACGGTGACCGACATCACCGACAGATTCGGCGGGCCGTTCGACGTCGAGACGACCGACGAACCACACGCGACCATCCGAAACTGGGTGGGAAGCGTCGTCCACCTCACGATGTACGGTGAGCAGGTTCAGGACGTCGAGGCGGACATCCGTGCAGCTCTGGGCGACACGGCGCTTCTCGTCGTGGTCGGTTCGGAGAAGGTCCCCTTCTCGGTCTACGAGGCCGCCGACTGGAACGTCGGCGTGACCAATCAGCCCCACTCGGAGGTCGCGGGGCTCGCCGTCTTCCTGGACCACCTCTACGAAGGGCGGGAACTCGACCGGGAGTGGGAGGGGGCCGAGAGCCGTGTCGTGCCGAAGGCGACGGGAAAGAAGGTCGTCGATGCCGAGTAACCGTCTCACAAGGTTAATGTTCGTCCGACTGGGAGTTACTCGTAATGGCTTTTGAGGACTTGCTGGAGGACCCCGTGGTCCAAAAATACCTCAACGAACTGGTGGGGCCGAAGGGCATGCCCGTGGCGGCGGCCCCACCGGACGGTGAGGTGACCGACGAGGAACTGGCCGAGAGGCTGGGTCTGGAGTTGAACGACGTCCGACGGGCGTTGTTCATCCTCTACGAGAACGACCTGGCGACCTACCGGCGCGTCCGGGACGAGGACTCCGGGTGGCTCACGTATCTCTGGACGTTCGAGTACGACCACATCCCCGGCAATCTCCACGACGAGATGGTGCGGTTGCTCGAGGCCCTGGAGGAGCGCCGCGAGTACGAGGCGATGAACGAGTTCTACCTCTGTGAGGTCTGTTCGATCCGTTTCGAGTTCGGCGAGGCGATGGACCTCGGGTTCGAGTGCCCGGAGTGTGGCTCACAGGTCGAAGCGATGGAGAACGAAGCGATCATACATTCCATCGACGAACGCATCGAAGCACTCCGCTCGGACCTGGGGATCACCGCATAGATGGTCGTCCTCGCCACCAAGGTCTACGTCTCCGGGAATGCTCGCGACCGAACCCTCGATTCGCTCGATTCGCTGGTACGAAACGACGTCGGGGACCTCGACGTCGAATGGTCTGTCGGCCTCCGACACGACGGGTTTCCCTCGGTGACCGTCAAGGGAGCGGACGCGACCGTCGCCCGGAACGTCCTCCGCGAGACGTGGGGTGAGATAACCGAATCCTTCGAGGCGGGTGAAACGTACGTCGGCACGCTGGAACAGTGGGACGACGACGGCTTCGTCCTCGACGCCGGCACCGAGATTCGGATTCCGTCGAGCGAACTCGGCCTGGGAACGGGGACGCCGGGGCAGATTCGAACTCGATTCGGCCTCGTCCAGCACATGCCATTGCGCTTCACCTACGGAGAGACGCCGCGACTCGCCGACGAGGAGCGGGACCGGCTGTACGACTGGACACGGGAGGACGTCGGCCGGGTGAACGTGAACAGCGCGACCCGCGCGGAGGTCAGGTCGACGGTGAACCGTGCCGGTCACGCACAGGACATCGTCACCGTCGAGCGCCTGGGGCTGCTCGAACAGAGTATCATCTGTGCCGAGGGAACCGACCCGCCCGGGTTGCTCTCCAGCATCGGCTCACATCTGCAAGCAGAACTGCTCGCCGTCGTTCCATGAGACGACTTCTCGCCATCCTCGCGCTCGGGTTCCTCGTCCTGCTGGCCGGGTGTGGCGGGACGGCCGTCGACGACGCCGCCCTGAACGAATCCGCGGAGTACGACTGGGACACCGATGCTGCGGTCACGGTGACGGTCGAGGGGTCGGAGTACAGGACGGTGTATACGCTCGACGAGGAGAGCGACGTGCAACTGTCGATCCGCGACGAGCTGTTGGGACGGCAGCCCGTGTCGATTTCGGCCGTCCAGTTCCGGTACGAGAACGGGACCGTGGCGAACGCCAGCGCGCTCACCGTCGAGGAGCGAAACAAACGCACCGTGGTCGAGTTCCCGGCCGAGGAGGGCCAGTTCGCGTACACGGCACGGAGCAGTTCTCGGTCGCTGACGATGCCCGTGATGACGAACCGGTCGCACGAGGTGATCCTCCCCGAAGGCATGCGGATATCCGTGCCGGTGTTCGGTGGGGCCGACCCGGGCGACTACGAGGCGGAGATCCGAGACGACCGCGTCCACCTGACCTGGTCGTCGGTGGAGGCCGATCGCATCTCCATCGATTACTACCAGGAACGGGACCTCCTGCTCTTCGCGGGATTGCTCGGGCTCCTGGTCCTGGTCACCGGTGGCGGAATCGCGTACTATCGGTCCCAGATCCAGCGGCTGGAGGAAGAGCGAACCGCTGCGGGACTCGACTTCGACGAAGAGTGACCGCCGGGAATTAAGCGGCCTGGGTACCACGTTCCGACCATGGACGTAGCCGTGGTCACCGTCGGCGACGAGTTACTCGCCGGCGAGACGGAGAACACGAACGCCTCGTGGTTGGGCCGTCGATTGACTGCACGTGGCGCCACGGTCCGGCGCATGCTGGTCCTCCCGGACGAGACCCAGGCCATCGCCGAGGCCGTCTCGGCGTATGCGGACGACTGCGACGCAGTCGTCGTGACGGGTGGCGTCGGTCCGACCCACGACGACGTGACCCTCGACGGCGTCGCCGCCGCATTCGACCTCGAGATGGTCGAACACCAGGACGTCGTGGTCTGGTTCGACGAGCACGCCGAGTACTCCCGGCAGGACCTGGTCTCCGGCACGATGGACCTCCCCGAGGGAGCACGGATGATACCGAACGACGAGGGCGTTGCCCCCGGTGCGATCGTCGAGAACGTCTACGTGCTTCCGGGCGTCCCTGACGAGATGCGTGCGATGTTCGACCGGGTCGCCGACGACTTCGAAGGAACCCGCTTGACGACCGAGGTGGTCCACTCGGACGCACCGGAGAGTTCGCTCATCGAGATCATCGCGGAGGTGAACGAGCGATTCGACGTTCGGGTGGGAAGTTACCCGAACGACGGCGTTCGCCTCAAACTGACGGCCGCAGATCCGGAGGAAGTCGACGCGGCAGCAGACTGGCTCCGCCAGCGCGTCTAGCGGTACAGGTACCGAACCCAGATGGCAGTGACCAGGATACTGAGCAACAGGACGGTCCACCCGACGGCGTCGACGGGAAGGTCGGATGCGGCACTGAGTATTTCGAACATACCTGCGATTTCCCGGTCAGTTCCCTTAACTCTTGACGAACGGCGAGCGGTCGCTTTTTTCGTGCCCGCCGCGAACTCGACGGTATGCGACGTATCGGGCTGGTGGTGAATCCGATCGCCGGCATGGGCGGACGGGTGGGTCTCAAGGGCACCGACGGCATGGTGGAACGAGCCCGGGAACTGGGCGCCGAGCCACGGGCCCCGGACCGAGCGGTTCGAGCCCTCGAATCGCTCCGGAACCGTGCAACCGACGTCACCGTGTTGACCTGGGGATCACCGATGGGGGAGGACGAAGCCATCGCCGCGGGGATCGAACCTACGGTTCTGGGTCGGCCCGCTGGCGACCGAACGACTGCGACCGACACCCGCCGGGCGGTCGAAGCGTTCGTCGCCGAGGACGTCGATCTGATCCTCTTCGTGGGTGGCGATGGCACCGCCGTCGACGTGGCGACCACGCTCGACGACCGTGGAGGGACGATACCGATCCTCGGCGTTCCGGCTGGTGTGAAGGTCTTCTCGTCGGTCTTTGCGGTCAGCCCGGAGGCCGCGGGGCGACTCGCTGCGACCTTCGAAGACTGGGAGCGACGCGAAGTGAACGACATCGACGAGGAGGCTTACCGGGAGGGGTCGGTACGTGCCGCTCCGATGGGTGTTGCGAGAGTACCCGTCGATGGCGAGCTCCAGTCGTCGAAGCAGGTCATGGGGGGTGACGTCGAATCCCTCGCGCGCGGTGTGGCGGACGACGTCGAACCAGGCGTCACGTACGTTCTCGGTCCCGGCGGGACGCTACAGACGGTGAAAGACGCGCTGGGATTCGAGGGGAGCCCACTCGGTGTGGACGTCTACCGTAGTGGTGGGGTCGTCGTTCGCGATGCGAACGAGGCGGAGATACTCGACGAACTGGGGGCCGAGAACGTGATCGTCGTCTCACCGATCGGCGGGCAAGGGTTCGTCTTCGGCCGTGGAAACGATCAACTATCGCCGGCGGTGATACGGGACTGCGAGCTCGAGATCGTGGCCTCGCGGGAGAAACTGGAATCCACCGGGGTCCTTCGGGTCGACACCGGTGACGAATCGCTCGACGAGGAACTCAGGGGATGGGTCAAGGTCCGAACCGGTCGGTTCGAAACGCGGATGATTCAGATCGTCTGAGTGCGTATCGCCGACGGGATGTGGCGTGTTACCAAAACGTGCAGGGGCCAATGTTTGACGTAGAGATAAGATTAAGGCCCCTTATGTATTAAAGAGCCTATATGGATACGAGGAAGGTACAGCGGTTGGGTCCGTCGACCCTGGCGATGACGCTCCCCGCCGAGTGGGCCCGGCAACAGGACGTCGAGAAGGGCGATTCGGTCACCGTTCGTGAGAGTAGCAAGGGGACGCTCACGATCACCCCGGAATCGGCACACGGCGAGGAGAGCGAAGCCACCATCCACGTCGAGAAGTTCGACGTCGACGCCGTCGAACGGGCGATCATCGGACAGTACGTACTCGGGCGGCGCATCATCCACGTCACCGCCGACGGGACGCTGGGCAGCGATCACATCAACGCCGTGTACAACGCAGAGACCCAACTGATGGGACTGGGTGTCATCGAGGAGACGCCGGACCGCATCACGATCCGCTGTTCGGTCGACCCCGAGGACTTCACCCTCGACAACCTGTTGAAACGCCTCGAAAGCACCGGGCGGACGATGCGCGGCGAGGCGATCAAGGCCCTCGCCCATGGCAACAGTGACCTGGCCCAGCGCGCCAAGAACCGCGAGCGGCAGGCCAACAAGATCTTCGTCTTGCTCTTGCGCTTGATCTTCACCGCGTATCAGAACCCGAGCCTGGCCCGCGCAGTCGGGCTCTCCGACGGATTCCCCCTCATCGCCTACCGCTCGGTCGCGAAGAGCCTCGAGTTGACGGCGGACAACGCCGAGGACATCGCGGACATCGTCACGGAGAGCGAGGAGGGGACCCTCGCCGTGGATACGGCCACGTTGCGCCGCATCCGTGAATTCAACGACCAGGTCGACGAGATCTCACAGCTCGCCGTCGAGGCAGTGGTCGAGCGCGATTACGACAAGACGATCGAGGCCCGGTCGCTGTTCCGGGAGATCGGCGATCGCGAGGAGGACATCCTGGAGGACCTTCCCGAGATGGAAAATCGCGAACTACTGATGGTCAGGGACGTCCTCGTCGCCCTCCAGCAGACCGCCGAATACGCCATGCGGAACGTCGAGATCGCGTCGAATCTGGCATTGAACGAGCAATCGGATTACACCACCATCTCGTAAGCGTCTCTCGTTTTCGTCCGTGGGACCGTCGTGGTCCGAAGCGGCCGTTCGTGTAGATTTATAGGGATACGCTGGAAAGCATCGACCATGGCGACTACGACGAGTGATACGGCGACTGATATCGATACCGGGTTCGGGATACTGTTCGGGCTTCTCGCCGCTGCATCGGCGGGCGTCGCCCTGTTCGTCGAGGGACTCCCCAGGAGCCTCGGCTTCGGGGCGGCCGTCGTCTTCGGCATCCTCCTCGTCGTTTCCCTGCACGTATACAGCTGATCAGTGGCGGTGGTGCGGTATTCGAACCAGCTGAAACAGTTAACCGTGTCCAGAGCCAACTATGGGTGATGCCCGAATACACCGAAGAGGAACGCCAGATCCTCGCATACCTTCGGGACAGCGTCTCCGGTGGCGAGCGGTATTTCCGGGCCAAGAACATCGCCGAAGCCCTGGGCCTCTCCGCGAAACAGGTCGGCGTCAGACTCGCTGGCCTGTCGGAGAAATCCGACGACGTCGACATCCAGAAGTGGGGCCGTTCGCGCTCTACGACCTGGCGCGTCGAACCGGCGTGACCGGCGGCTTTTTGGCGGGCCCGGCGGAAGGAATCGCATGAGCGTTCGGGTCGAGCGCGGCTTCGATATCGATGCTGCGCCCGCGGACATCTGGGAGTTCATCGCCGATCCCGCCCACCGGGCCAGGGCCATCAGCGTCGTGGATCGGTTCGAACAGCGCGGCGAGACGACCGTCTGGCACATCGCACTTCCCATTCCGTTGGTCCGCACTACCATTCGCGTCAGGACCAGAGACGTCGTGCGGGAACCGCCGGAATACGTCAAGTTCGAGGGTCGCTCGCCGGCCTTCGACGTGACCGGAGAACACACTATCTCCGTGGAGGGGCAGGTCTCGCGCGTTCGGAACGTCTTCGTCGTCGATGGCAGGGCCCCCGGCGTCGAGCGATTCTTCGAGCGGAACTTCGAATCGGAGATCCGCAATCTCGAGCGAGCCCTACGACGCTACCTGGAGGAGTCATGAAACTCGCACTCGCCCAACTGGACGTCACGGAAGCCGCCCCCGAGGCCAACCGTACTCTCGCGGTCGAGGCCATCGAGTCGGCTGCGGCCAGCGGTGCGGACCTGGTGGCCCTCCCCGAACTGTGGAACGTCGGGTTCTTCGCGTTCGACAGCTACGAGGCCCTCGCAGAACCGCTCGATGGCCCCTCCCTCTCGGTCGTGCGCGAGACCGCGGCCGCGAACGACGTCGGCCTGCTCGCGGGGAGCATCGTCGAGAACCTGGCCGAGAGCGACGCCGATGGCCCCGCCGAGACGGGCCTCTCGAACACGACCGTCCTCTACGACCGGGACGGGAGTCGACTCGCCACGTACCGTAAACAGCACCTCTTCGGCTACGAATCGGCGGAGAACCAGCTCCTCGTTCCCGGCGAGTCGCTGGGCGTCGCGTCCTTCGAGGGGTTCACCGTCGGAATGACGACGTGCTACGATCTTCGCTTTCCCGAACTGTATCGTGCCCTCCTCGAGCAGGGCGTCACGCTGGTACTCGTCCCGAGCGCCTGGCCCTACCCGCGGGTCGAACACTGGAAGACCCTTCCTCAGGCACGGGCCGTCGAGAATCTCTTCTACGTGGCGACGGTCAACGGTGCAGCGACCTTCGACGCAGCGACGCTCCTCGGCCGGTCGACCATCTACGACCCCTGGGGAACCGAACTCGCGAGTTCCGGGGACGAACCGACGATCGTCTACGCGGACGTCGACCCGGAACGCGTGGCGGCGGTCCGAGCGGAGTTCCCCGCTATCGACGACCGCCGGGAATGAATGCGGACAGGTTTATACGTGAGAAGGGCCAATCGATAGCTGCCGGCAACTGACGCTTTTCTCGTCAAACGCTGGCAACGAAACCTACACGCGGCGCCCGACGGCCCGACCACGGGTGTCGAAGCGGCACGGGGCACCGCTTGGACACCCCGCCCGGTCCGCTCCTCGTTCAGTACCCGTCCAGTGATTCGGCTACTCCTGACCGTCGTTCGTTTCGGCCGTCGTTAGCGCTGCGATCTCCTCCTCCACGGCATCGGCGTCGAAATCGTGATCGGGACGGAGGTTGACGAATGCCAGAAAACTCGTCGCCTCCTCGAGTGCCGATGGCGAATAGTACGTGCCCGCAGCGGTGACCGCGGCTTCGGCGCCGATATGTGGCTCCAGAGCGGCCAGTGCACAGGCCAGGTCGTAGGCCCTCGCGTCGTCGATCCCGTCCTCGTCGACGTTCGTCGCATCGATGAAGAACAGTGCTCCGTCGTGGACGAGCACGTTCTCCTCTCGGAGGTCCCCGTGTGCCAGGTCGTTCGCGTGCATCGTCGACAGTGCCTGGAAGACGTCGCTGGCGAATTCCTCGACGTCTTCGGCGGGGAGTTTATCCAGCGTCACGAAGTCCTCCAGGTACTCCATCACTACGACTCCAAGCCCGTCGACCTCGAACACCTCGACAGGATCGGGCGCGTTCACCCCGATCTCGGCCATTCGACGCGTCGCCTCGAGTTCGTGACGAGCCATCTCGACCGGTCCGTCGGAGCGTTCGAAGAATCCGTCACCGCCCGCCGTGAACGCGCCGAGGTTCCGTGCGCCCGTGAACAGCGCGTGGACGAAGGCGTTCTGTGGGGAGATGACTTTGACGAACCACGTCTCGTCGACGACCAGTGGTGTCGAGAGCCAGTTGTCCGCCTCCAGGAACGTCACGCGAACGACGGGCCGATCGTACCTGTCGGCGATATCGTGAGCGACCTCCTCGATCTGGTCCCAGGAGAGTGTTCCACGGATCAACTGGCGAAGGTCCATCGGTTGACGGGAGGGCGCGTACCCCGAAAGACCCTTCGCAGGGCTGGTCGCCAAATTTATGACAGTTAGTCGCTACCACATACCATGGATTTCAGCCTGCCGGACGACCATCGCATGACTCGCGACGCCGTCCGAGCGTTCGCGGAGGCGGAAATCGAGCCGATCGCCCAGGAGATAGAAGACGAGAAGCGGTTCCCAGCGGAGATTTTCGATCAGTTGGCCGATCTCGACGTGATGGGTGTCCCGATCGACGAGGACTTCGGTGGTCTCGGTGGGGGTCAGTTACTGTACGCACTCGTCGTGGAGGAACTGGGTCGAGTGTCGGGGTCGGTTGGACTTTCGTATGCGGCCCACGTCTCACTGGGGTCGAAACCACTCGATATGTTCGGGACCGCCGAGCAGAAGCGACGGTGGCTTCGACCACTCGCGACGGGCGAACACATGGGTGCGTGGGCCCTGACCGAACCGGAGAGCGGCAGTGACGCGAGTGATATGGACACGACGGCCGAACGGGACGGCGACGAGTGGGTGCTCGACGGGACGAAGCAGTTCATCACCAACGCCAACGTCGCCGGCTCGGTCCTCGTCAAGGCGGTTACCGACCCTACTGCGGGCTACGGCGGTATCACGACGTTCATCGTCGACCCTGCGGAGGACGACGGGTTCGAGATCGCGAACGTCTGGGACAAGATGGGGCTGAACGCCTCGCCGACCTGTGAGGTCCACCTAGACGACGTGCGCCTCCCCGACGAGCGAGTCCTCGGCGAACCGGGTGATGGCTGGAAGCAGACGATGAAGACACTGACTGGCGGTCGCATCTCCATCGCCGCACTCTCGGTTGGTATCGCCCAGGGCTCGTTCGACGTCGCGACGGCGTACGCCCAGGAACGCGAGCAGTTCGGGCAACCGATAGCGGAGTTCGACGCCATCCGCGACAAACTCGTCGGGATGGACCGGAAGATCGAACGGTCGCGTCTGCTCACCCACAAGGCGGCGTCGACCTACGATGCCGGCGAGGCGGCGGTCCGAATAAGCTCGATGGCGAAGTGGGACGCCAGCGAGGCCGCCCGCGAGGTGTCGAACGAAGCGGTCCAGACGCTCGGCGGCTACGGCTACACGACGGATTTCGCCCCCCAACGACACCTCGCCGACGCGAAGTTGATGGAGATCGGCGAGGGGACCAGCGAGATCCAGCAACTCGTCATCGGGCGCCAACTGGGCCTATAAAGCGCCCGGTACACCGCTGCTCAGGTTCGTTCGTCGAGGATGCGGCCGATTATCTTCCGTGTCGAAAGCAGTTCTCCATCGTAGCGTGGGTCTCGACCGGAGGCACGACGGACCGCACAGTCGAGACCACGCGACGCGAGTTCGGATTCGATCGCGTCGACGTCGTGGTGCTGGTCGTAACCGAGGGCGATCACGTCCGGGTCGATATCCTCGATCGGGACGAAGATGTCGTCTTCGTCGCCGACGTGGGCCTCGTCGACGACCTCCAGGGCTGCGACGACGTCTCTTCGCTGTCGATTCGGCAGTATCGGTGGCTCTTTGTGCGTCACGTTCTCTCGTCTGGCGACGATGACGTGGAGTTCGTCTCCCATCTCGGCGGCGTCACTGAGATAGTGGACGTGACCGGGATGGATGATGTCGAAGGTACCCTGGGCTACGACGCGTGTCATTCACAACTCTCTGTCTATGTCTTCCTGGGTGAAGTCGAAAAACGATTCCGGGTCGGGGAGATCGACGTCCAACACGGATAGCGACCGCCGCTCTCCCTCGCTGTCGAAGGAACGCCAGTCGTCGGGGCCGTACGGTGCGCCGAGGATGACGTGGACGACGCCGGCACCGAAGGTGCTCCTATCCTCGTCGCTCGGGCGTAGGACGCCGTTCGGGTGGGAGTGAACCGATCCCACCGTCCGGTTGTCGTTCGGAACGAGGTGTCGTTTCATCGTCGCGCTGGTCGGCCCGGATTTGGTTCCGGGGATGACCAGGATATCGGTGATGACGACTCCCTCCCGTCCCGAGAATCCATCGAGATCCCCGGCCGGCGTCGCCTGGAGGATCCCGAGGTACTCGTTCGGATGTGCATCTCTCGCGGCCTCACGGGCGAAATCCAGCGTCTCGGCGGCGATACCGAGGACGGGCGGTCGCGAGCCGATGCGCATACTCCTTGTTGACCGCTGGGCCGTTCTAAGGGTTCCGGAACGACGGTCCGCTGGACCGAACCCGTAAAGAGTTAACCGGACCGACGGGTACCATCCACCAGCAATGAATAACGTCTCTTCGGTCGACGACACCGGTGATGGGCCGGCCGTCGTTCGCCTCGATCCCGGGTGTACCCGGGACGACGTCGCGGAGGGTGAACGGTACGTCGCCCGTGTCAACGGCGTCGTCGACTACGGCATCTTCGTCGATCTATCGAAGCACGTCTCGGGTCTCGTTCACGAATCCACGCTCTCTGGGCAGTACGATGTGGGCGACGAACTCGTCGTCGAACTCGTGGAGATCAGGGAGAACGGCGACCTGAGCTTCGAACCGGTCGCCGTCGAGCCCACCGATCCAGTCGAACGACATCCCAGCTACGACAGAACCGCTGCCGGCGTTCTCTCCCAGAAGGTCGGCGAGACGGTCCATCTCGAAGGCGAAGTCGTCCAGGCCAAACAGACCGGCGGCCCGACGATATTCCGCGTGCGAGACGAGACGGCGATCGTCCCCTGTACCGCCTTCGAGGAAGCGGGCGTCAGGGCCCACCCCGCTGTCGCGGTTGGCGATCTGGTCCACGTCCGTGGGACCGTGGAGACCCGGGATGACAGCGTCCAGGTCGAGATCGACGACCTCGAGCGGCTGGCGGACGACCGCGAGACCTCGGTCGAGCAGCGACTCGAGGCCGCCGTCAGCGAACAGGCAGAACCCCCCGAACTCGACCCGCTCGTCGAGTGGCCGGCACTCGAGGGAATGGTTCCCGACCTCCGACGGGTCGCTCGCCGACTCCGTCGAACCGTCCTCGAGAGCAGACCGATCCGGATCCGGCATCACGCAGACGGCGATGGGATGTGCGCCGCGGTTCCCGTGCAGCTCGCCCTCGAACGACTCATCGAGAAGACCCACGCCGAACCGGCGGCGAAACGCCACCTCCTCAAGCGGTTGCCCAGCAAGGCACCGTACTACGAGATGGAGGACGCCACGCGCGATCTGAACTACTCGCTGGGTGACCGTGACCGACATGGCCAGAAACTCCCGCTGTTGCTCATGCTCGACAACGGGAGCACCGAGGAGGACCGACCGGCGTATCGGACCCTCGATCATTACGACATCCCCATCCTCGTGGTCGACCACCACCACCCCGACCACGAGGCCGTGGAACCCTTCGTCGAGGAACACGTCAACCCGTACCTGCACGGCGAGGACTACCGGATCACGGCCGGGATGTTGAGCGTCGAACTGGCCCGCATGATCGATCCCGATATGACCGAGGAACTCCGACACGTGCCCGCGGTCGCCGGGCTCTCGGACCGGTCGAAGGCCGACGAGATGGACGATTATCTGGCGCTGGCCGAGGACGCGGGGTACGAACGCGACGCCCTCGAGGAGATCGGCGAGGCCCTCGACTACGAGGCGTACATGCTTCGATACAACGACGGTCGGAGTCTCATCTACGACGTCCTCGGTATCGACGACGCGGACGAGACACGACACCGCGAATTGATCGGATTCCTCGCCGATCGGGCGGCACGCGACGTCGATTCACAACTCGGCGACGCGATGGACCACGTGGAACACGAACGGGTCGCGAACGGAGCCCACCTCTACCGTATCGACCTCGACGACCACGCCCATCGGTTCACCTACCCCGCACCGGGGAAGACGACCGGTGAGATTCACGATCGAAAGGTCGTCGAGACGGGCGAACCCGTGATCACCATCGGCTACGGTCCCGACTTCGCCGTGCTCCGGAGCGACGGGGTCCGCCTCGACATCCCCCAGATGGTGACCGATCTGAACGACGAGTTGCCCGGCGCTGGCGTGAGCGGTGGCGGCCACCTCGTGGTCGGCAGTATCCGGTTCGTCCCCGGGATGCGCGAAGCGGTTCTCGACGCGCTCATCGAGAAGATGGCGAGTGCCGAGATCGACGAGGCGCTGTCCAGCACCCTCGACCGTTAATCCCCGGTCGCCGGGTCGAAATCGAACGTTCTCGCGAAACCGACTGCCCCGATCACGGTCATCGCTAGCCCGGCGAGCATCGACCAGTGGATTCGCCAGGCCGCACCCCGCCAGTCTGCCCGGAAGAGTCGCGTGTAATACTGGCCGACGGCCGGGTCGCTGACCACGACTGCGACCTCCCGGTTCTCGCGGAGGGCGGTGGGATTCCAGTTGAGACTCCCCACGACGGCGTGGTGCTCGTCGACGACCATCCCCTTCGCGTGGAGGTGGTCGTACCGCGACCGTGGTTCGACGAGTCGGACGGTCAATGGGAGGTCCTCCGCGTCGGCCAGGCGGGTGAGGTTCTCCGCGAGCGCCGTGTTGTCGTCTTCGACGTACCAGGCACCGCCGAGGAGGATCCGAACCGAGACGCCGCGACGAGCGGCGTCGACGGCCGCGTCGAGGAGTGGCCCGTCCTCGTCGATGGATACCTGCTGGATCCGGATCGATTCGTCTGCGTCCCCGATGCGGTCCACCATGGCCGACTCGGCATTGTCCGGGGCCACCAGGACTCGAGCAGACGCCGCCCTGGACTCCACCGGCGCGAATCGTGTGGGGTATCGTCCGTCTGCGACCGCGTCGGATTGTCCGTCCGGTGAGAGGTTAGCCCAGGGCCGACCGTCGACCCACCCGGTGTCCTCCACGAACACGGCCGCCAGGTGATCGGCGAGTTCCCTGTCCTCGAGGACGACACCCCACCCACGACTGGCCTTGCCGCCGACGCCAGCGGGTTTCCAGTTCTCCGAGGTCACCAGTACCGTGTCGTCGACGACCGCGTATTTCGCGTGGTGGTATCGGTATCTGCCGCGTGGACCACCGGAAGCGGTGATCTCGATCCCGTGGGTACTGAGCCGATCGAGTGTGCGTACCTGCGCCGCCGACGTCCCACCGACCGGTGATTCATCGACGAGAACAGCCACATCGACGCCTCGTCGATGCGCGGCGAGGAGCGCGTCGGCGACGGCTGGCGAGGACATGGTGTATCCCGCGAGGAGGATGCGCCGGTCTGCGTCCTCGATGCGTTCGAGTGGAACGGTGGGCGTGTCGGGGAGCGCGAACGCCGTCACCGAGACGTTCGTGGACGATACCACCGGGAAGTCGGTCGACCCGATCGGGGTCCAGGACTCGCCATCCCAGACCTCCGCGGTCGGGGCACGGTCGTACGTGAGCGTCGATACCGGCTCCCCCTCCCGAAGGAGGGTCACCGTCTCACCACCGTTGGATAGTGCGAGCCCATCCTCGACGACGACTGTCTCGTGATCGGTCAACCGAGAAGCGACCCTGGGGTCGTCGGTGACGGCGACCGCGCCATCGACCGATCTGTTCGGGAGGTCGATCGTGTCTTCCCCGTCGGAGAGAGAATACTCGTCGAGAGACGCGTTCTGTTCTATCTCGAGAACGACGAATTCTCCCGTGTCACCGTCTGTCGCTGGATTCGGATAGACCTCGACGAGCGATACCGAACCGCTCGAAGCGACGAGAGCGAGCGCGAGCGCAAGACGCCAGATCACGCGCCGGGTTGGTCGGGTGCTCGTATATAAACGGTCGGCAGTCGCGTGGGTTTTTGGTGTTCGCCCGTTCGAACTGTGGTATGAACGGTATCGCAACGACCCTCCGACTGGCCGGGGCCGCAATCGGCGCAATCGGAGCCATTCTCCTGTTCATCGAGTTCTTCCAGGTGCCGAGTTACGTCCGCTACGACACGGACTTCGAGAGCTACAACCTGGAGATATCACCGGCGACCGCGAGCGAATACACGTGGTTCGGCCGTATCGGCGCACTCGCGCTGGCGCTCGCCTTCAGCCTTCAGTTGTTGGCAGGGTTTCTGGGTTAGGCCGGTACTTCCGCATCGAGGGCTTTGACCGCCTTCGATGCCTCGACCGAGATGATGTAGGGCTGGTCGTCGGCGTACTCTGCAGCGGTCTCCAGCGCGCGCTCGGTACCGATCTGGACGAGCGCCCAGGCCGCACTCGCTCTGACAAGGTTGTCTTCGTCGTCGTCTTCGAGGACGTCTGCGAGTGGTTCGATGGCCCGCGTGTCGCCGATCAGGCCGAGCGAACGGGCGGCCTGGCTTCGGACACTTTCGTCGTCGACGACGAGCTGCTGGGCGACGCTCTTGGTCGTCTCCTCGCTACCGATCGCCCCGAGCGCCTTGAGCGCGACCGTCTGCAACGACGGGTTTCCGTCGGATTCGGCGTGTTTCTTGACGGCCGAAACCCCGTCCTCGTCCCCGATCTTGCCGATGGCTTCGATGGCCAGTTCGTTCCGCCGGTTGGCGAGTCCGGTCAGTTCCTCGAGACCGGCCGGGTCGCCCATCCGGAGGAGCGACTCGACGCAGTGGCGCTGGATGAAGTCGGAATCGCCCATCTTGTCCAACAGCAAGAGGACCATCTCGACGTTGCCACGCTTCTCCCAGGTCTTCAGCGCGCTCCACTCCGGTGGGAAGTCCTTGAACTTCCGGCCTTCGATCGGTTCGTAGAAGCCTTCGCGTCTGAGTTGCTCGCGAATCTCGAGGTCCAACCAGGCGGTAGACGCGTCGACGTCGTCAGCGAGGTCGTCCGTGAGATCGAGGAGGGAGGCGATCGTCTCTGCGTCGTCGTCGGCGTCGAGGTCCGCGGCTTCGACTGCCTCCATTGCGGTCTCCAGTTCGTTTGCCAGTTCCGACGGATCCGGAACCGGTGCGCCGAAGTCGGCGTCGACGTGCGGGGTGAACCCATCCGTGAACGTCTCAACGACCGGAACGAGTTCGTCAGTTCCCTCCGTTGCCCAGCGCGTATCGGCGATAGTCGATCGAACGTCGTCGATGGCGTCGACCACGTCCGATCCGTAGGGACCACGCTGATCCTCGGCGTCGTCACGGAGGTCGTCGAGGCGTGATTCGAGGTCTTCTTTCGGGTCTTCGGGGTCTTCGTCTTCGTCTTCCGGCTCGATCACCGGGATATCCGCGTCTTCGAGGTCGGCTTCGATCTCGTCGAGGGTGGCGTCGACCTCGTCGAGGTCCGGCTCCGTCGCTGCATCCTCGAGTGTTGCTTCGGCCTCATCGAGTCTCGATTCGAACTCCGCTACCTGCGGATCTACGTCGTTCTCGTCTGGAGTCGCGTCGGACTCCTCGTCCCCGTCGCTCATACCTTCGATGTTCCGCGAGAAATCCTATGAGCGTTTCCCTTCGTCGCGCGGGTAGTACCGTGGTGACAGGAGGAGGTATCCGAGCGCCCACGCGAACAGGACGGTCGGAAAGACCCTGTCCAGCGCGATGGGGAACAGGACGGCCAGTCCCTGGACGACGCCCATGACCAGTGCGTCTCGCGTCCAGAGGTCGGGGTACGTCACCGGCGCCAGCATCGCGAGCGAGAGGAGTGCCGTCCCCGTGAGGATCGCGAGCGGCCCGAGCCCGGCGAGGATTCCGGTCGCGACGAGCGTGGCGGCGAGGGTCGTTTGCGCACCCTCTGTCGACGAGTTTCCGACGTCTAAGGCAGTGTAGAGTCCGAGGCGGACGACGGCCGTCGCGACGAAAACGGCCGGAATACCGATCCACGCGGCTTGCTCCCACCACGGCATCGACGCCGATCCGATCGCCCCGCCGAGAGCGACGACGGTGTACGCCGGTGCGACGCCGAAGGTCGCGACGTCGGCGAGCGAATCGAGATGGGGACCGTACTGCGTCCCCCCGCGCCACCGGGCCACGATTCCATCGATCGCGTCGAGAATGGCGCCCAGGAGGATGACCCTGGCCGCGAGGGACGGATCGACCGCCGCCGCGACGACGGCCACGAACCCGACGGCAGCGTTCGTGACGGTGACGTGGTCGGCGAGCCCGAGTCGTCCGACGAACCGTGGCCGCATACGCCGAGGAAAGCGGAACGGCTCCTTACGTGTTTATACTTCGCGGCACCGTCGGTGGGTGGATTCGACAGTGAAAAAGACGTCTCGGTTGGTTCGTCGCGGCTACTCGTCGACGTCCGCGGCCGCTTCCTCTTCTGCGTGGACTTCCTCGGGGTGTGCCTCGAGGGTCGTCTTCTCGACCTCGACGCGGCGGAGGGGATAGATCGTCTTCGCTTCGTTGTAGATCGCACTGGAGAGACGGCCCTGGACGATGCTGTCCAGGAGTCCCTCGAAGGTCCGTTCGGCTGCTGCCTCTTCGACGAGGTCCAGCATGGTCCGGCGGATGGCCTCCTTCTGGCTGCGGTCTGCGACCTTCGTGGTGAAGGCGACCGGTTGCACCTGGACGCGGTAATCGTCCGAGGTGCGGACGGTCAGGATGGCCTTGACCTTCGAGGAGCCACGACGGACGAGACTCCGGTTGTAATCGCGGGTCAGTTCCTGCTTGATGAGCTCGGTGTACGCGGCGTCGCTCCCGACGTCGGTCACCCTGAAGGTGAGCTTGATGTTGTTCTCGCCACCGTCGTCGGTGACGTCACCCAGGGTCGTTTCGATGGTTCGGTCCAGTACCTTTTCCGGTTCGTCAGCGGGGGTCTCGCCGATCTCAGCCCGGTCGAACTGTTCCGGGGCGAGGACGGTGTACCACCGCTTCTCTTGACTCCGTTTGGAGACTGATCGTTCACTCATGTGTTGATGTGGTGTGTCGTTCGGCGAGCTGTACGAGTTCGTCAGCGACGGCGCAGTTGACGACGTAATCGTCGAGCGTCGATCGCAGACCACTGGTCGAATCGCGTTCGATGGTCGTGACTACCTGGTCGGGACCGTCGTCCGATCGGTCGACGGTGGTGGTGATGGAAGCCGTGTTGTCCGGGCGAATCGAGGCGGCGACCGCATCGGGGTCCGACACGGTGGTTCTAATAGTCGCCGTCCGTGTCATTCTCGCCCCTCCAGGCTCGTGACGAGGGTATCCGTCTCCGTCTCGGCCCACGCACCCGCCAGCCTCGCGTGGCCACCGACGGAATCGATGCCGTCGAGCGACGCGAGTCGGTCCCTCGCATCGTCGTTCGAGGTGGCCAGCGCGACCTCGTCCGCAGCGACGACCAGCACGGTCGGTTCCGCCGAGCGGAAATCTCGAACGAGTCGGGCCGTCGTCCACGGATCCGCACCG
>JBNJDE010000016.1:0-26576 GCA_051744605.1 Halobacteriota archaeon | reverse complement strand
GAGTATCCGCCGGCGAGAACCACGGCCCCCTTCATACTGGAACGGAGGACGTTCGTGCCGAAAAGCTATTCGCTCGTTCCCGTCGCATGGCGGGTCACGAAGGTTGCCACACGGTACACCACGGCAGCCACCAAGGAGGGGAGCCGGTCGCTCGTGACGTCACCACCCGTCTCGAAGCCGGGCGGCCCTCGACCGGAAATCGATAGCTACTCCTCGAAGAACTCGTCTACCAGCTTTCGTTTTGCAGCCTGGAGGTGCTGGTGATAGGTGGACGGAACGATGTCCATAGAATCTGCGAGTTGTTCACCATCCGCGCGGCGGGGCCACTCGAAGAAACCGCTAACGTAGGCCCGGCGGAGTGCGGTCAACTGGCGTTCGGTGAGCCGGGCGCGCAACTTCTCGCGGAACCCGCGGTCGGTCTGTACTGGGTCGTCGACCTCGTGGAAGGCCAGCAGTTCGACACGGTCGTAGGTCTCCCGGAGTGCGGTGATTGCCTGCCGGGCCATTCGTTCGGTGCCCACCCGGAACTCGACGTCGAGCGATGTGCGACGGGCGTCCATCGACATCTCCCGCGCCCCCGTCTCCCCGAGCACCGAACACAGCGGGGAGTCCGTTAGCCGGAACTGCACGACGCACCCGCGATCGTCCGCAACTATCGCCTCGGCGGCGACGACGTCGTCGTATCGTTCGGCGGTTTCGACGAGTTTCTCGGCGTCCTGATAATCGGTTCGCGCTAGCGTGAGCAGGTCTCCCCCATCGACCGTCGTCGCCCTGTGTTCGAAGACGGAATCCAGTTCTGCGGACAGTTCGATCAAGGAAAGGCCCTCGTCGTGGATTCCGACGGCGACGTTGAGGACGGTGTCCGTCGCCATCGTCCGTCTCGTCAAGACGGCGCTAATGATGGCGGCGATACAGTACCCTAGCTGCTGCAGCAGGCGCCGCTCGCGGTCCACGAGGTCGTTCTCGTCAGTGTAGACCACCAGAACGCCGTAGGTCGTCGATTGGTAGGACAACGGGACGACGATGGCCCGCTCGTCCGCCCTCGCCACGCCAGGCAATCCGGCCATTTCCTCGACCACCCGCGCGGTCCGTCCATCGATGGCGTCACTGATCGCCTGGAGGCCGATCGTGTCGCCCCCGAGGTCGATCGGTTCGTGGGCGTTTACCTGGTCCCCTGGCGCCTGGACTACCGTCAGGCGGCCGTCGACCTCGTCGTAGCGACCCAGCCAGACCGCCCCGTACTCGTTCCCGCTGGCGAACCGCTCGGCGGTCAACGCCTCTATCTCCTCGCGGCTGTCGGCACGCACCAGCGCCTCCATGATGTCCTCGACCAGCCCCTCGACCCGCTGTAACAGACGGTCGAGGGACTCCTGGAACGCCTTCAGTTCCCGCTCTCGCAGTTTTCGTTCGGTGATATTGACGTGTGCGACGGCAGCATAGCGTCGGCCGTTCGCCGTGAAGGCGACGGCCCGCATCAAGAACCAGCGAAATTCGTTCGTGCCATGACAGGGATATTCGTGTTCGAATTTCTCGATGTCTCCCGACAGCAACGCATCAAGATATGCTTCAGCCTCACGGCTATCCGTGGTCTCGCCGTTCGCAGTGACCTCGAGATAGTTGACGCCGACCATCTCTGGAGCCATCCCGGCATCGTTCTGTGTTGCGAATTCCCGCCACGCGCTGTTGGTCCATAGAATTTCGCCACATTCGTCGAGAATTGCCAGGTTCAAGGGTAGTGAGTCGACTGCCGACTGAATGAGCTCATCAATCTCCGGAACTGTAGAACTCATCGCGTCAACATCCTCACCGTTTCCATTTAAATTTACACGTTTTACGCTCTACGATATCCTTCGTCATAGATACTCGAATGTAATCGAACAGCGAACACGTACCCTCGGAACTCTGTCCAACCCACCTGCTTCGTCCGTTTCACCGGCACCTGCCGAACCGGTCGTTCGAGACATCGACGAATGCAGCTGAAGCGATGGAGTGGTAGTTCGGTACATCAAACTCGAGCCTATTACGGATAGTTGTCTCGGCGACGATACCCTCCATTTGATTGTGGTCCCGTGTTTTGACTGCTCGCTTCGCTCGTCCCCTGCGGTCGAGGGAACTCCGAGCGACCTGTTCCGGTAATGGACTCGAAGTAAGAATACAACCCTGTCTATCCTCGTCCTTCACCCGACCACTAAATACTGGCCTCCACCACACCCCATCAATTGCCCACTATGCTTATTCACCAATGTAAATAGATGATATTCGAAGATGGCTTCGAAAGAGCAAGCGGTCGCCGACGTCGAAACGAACATCGACAAAGACGCGGACTACGACGACGAGACGGCCAGTGAGGTACAGACGGCGATCGCCGAGTTGGAGAAAGCGACCCAGCAGATAGCGAATCGCTCCGGCGAGGTCGTCGAGCTAGCCCGCGAACAGCGATCCGGCATGGACGAGGTCGTCGACGAAATCTCCGATCTGAGCGCCTCCGTCGAAGAGATCGCATCCTCGGCCGAGGAAGTCGCCAGCGAAAGCGAGAGTGTCAGCCAGCTCGCGACCGAATCCCAGGAGTCGGCCGAGTCCGCCCTCGACGCGATGAACGAAATCGAGGATTCCTCCGACGACCTCACCGAACGATTCGACGAGATTCAAAACCGCGTCGGCGAAATCGACGACATCGTCGAGGTCATCAACGACATTGCCGACCAGACGAATCTCCTCGCGCTCAACGCCTCTATCGAGGCCGCACGGGCCGGCGAAGCCGGACAGGGCTTCTCGGTGGTTGCCGAGGAGATCAAAGACCTCGCAGAACAGTCCAAAAACGAAGCCGAGGACATCGAAGCGATGGTCGACGAGATTCACGAGAGCGTCGAAGCCGCCAATACGAGTCTCCAGACGACCAACGAAAACGTCGACGATGGCGTCAGCGAAGTCGACCGCGCCATCTCGAATCTCGGTGATATCACCTCCTCTGTCCAGGAGGTCTCCGCCGCCATCGAACAGGTCGCCAGCGCGACCGATCAACAGGCCGCGTCCTCCGAAGAGGTAGCCAGCATGGTCGAACAGACGCGGGAAAACGCCGACCAGATCACTGACGAGGTCGACGAGATCGGGTCGGCAATCGAGGAACAGACGGCCATGGTGACCGACGTGAACCAGGGACTCGACGAACTCGTCGAGGAGCAGTGATCGTCGATGGCCGTCGCCACCGAGTCCGGATACGAAGTCCTGGAGTTCGACCTCGAAGGCAAGCGATACTGCGTCACCCTCGATACCGTCGACGAGATCGTCACCAACGACGGCGCGATCACCGAGATACCGAACACGTCACCCGAGGTCGTGGGCGTCATGGACCTCCGTGGCGAGACGACCACGATCGTCGATCCGCGCGTCTCACTCGGTCGGAAGACGGGCACACGACCAAAATACGTCGTCGTCTTCGAGTCCGAAGACCGGCCCGTCGGATGGCTCATCCAGGACGTCTACCAGGTGACCACCGTCGACACCGACCACCTCGACGAGTCGGTCGGCGAAGGCGCCGTCAACGGCGTCTTCAAACGGGACGACGAGTTCTCCATCTGGGTCGATCCCGACGCCATCAACGACTGACTGCGGATACGAATACCCCGGCAGCGACGTACCCGATGACCGAAACAGTTGCACGAATTCGGTCGGGCCGAACCAGCAAACGACGACACCCGTTAGGACCCATGGTGAAAATCCGGGTCGATGTACCACGAGCTGCGCGGAGCCCGAACCCGACCTCGACGAACCGCTATCAAACGTACCGACGTGCTGGGACGTGCACGTCGGAGATAGAGTGTATGTAGACGACCGAGAATGGACGAAGCGAAACTGGTCGACGAACTCTCGAATTTGGATCGACGACAGACCACTGGGCAGAAGACTGTACAAATCCTGACCCTCGAAGACTCGTTCACTCGCAGGGTAGCCGACCTACTCGCAGACAACTTCCGGATTCTCACCACCGACCACGTTCGGGACGCAGACCTATTTATCGTGGATAATCGGACGCTGCCGAGGTATATCCAGCCGCTTCGAGGGCATGTCGAGGCGGTGCACCCGGTCTTCGTTCCGGTGGTGGTCATTCGACAGCCGGGAGAATCCCTGTCCGTCGACCTTCCTGAGCCAGTCCCGTCGAACGAACCCCTCCTCGTCAACGTCGAACTCGAGGCGCCAGTCACCAGACGAGTCCTCGTTCGGTGTGTCTATTCGTTGCTCGGACGGCGGAGACAGTCGGTCCAGAATCGGGCCCGCGAACGGCGCATCAAAGACCTCCTCGAGGCCACTCGCTCGATCATGAACACCAACGACCGAGAGAACGTCATGCAATTTACCGCCGACGTCACGAAGGACATTCTCGGTTTTTCGAGTACCGTCATTCGGCTCCTCGAACGTGACGTTTTCGTTCCGAAGGTCGTCTCCCAGACGGCGTCTACCATCTTGGGGTCCCGCGAGAACTATCCGCTGGATCCGGACGACAATCCCGTCGCCCGGGCTTTCGTCCGGAAGGAATCGATAGTGTATCCGGATTTCGACCGACTCGACGACGGCTACGACCGGCAATCGGCGGCGTCGGGAATGTACGTCCCAATCGGCGAGTACGGCGTGCTCAGCGTCGTCGAGACGGATGTGAATGCGTTCGATAGATCGGACGTCGGCATGGCGTCAGTTCTCGCGGCGAACGCGAAGTCGGCCCTCGACCGAATCGAGTACGAGCAGCAGTTGGAACGACGCGAGCGCACCCAGCAGATCGTTTCGCGCGTCCTCCGTCACAACATACGGAACAGCCTGAACACGATCACCGGATACGGGGAGATACTGGAAGACGAACTAACGGACATTCGGGCCCAACACGCCCGAACCATCATCGATTCGGCGGAAAAACTCCTCAGGACGAGCACCAACACACACCTCATCAGCCGGTACACTGGAACAGCAGAAACCGAGGTACGGGACCTGGCTGCAGTCGTCGATGAGTCGGTGACAATTTTTCGCGAACAATATCCCAGTGTCGACGTCGAACAGGACGTCGTGTCACCGTGCCGGGCCCGGGTCTCTGATGGGTTCTCGCTTGCCGTCGACAATCTCCTGGAAAACGCGGTCGAACACAACGACGCTGCTGACCCGCGGCTGTCGGTTCGACTGGCTTGCACGGAGGGACCGACCCTGGTCGTCGAAGACAACGGTCCGGGCATCCCCGAGAACGAATTGCAATCACTCGACTCCGACGAAGAAGCACCCCTCGCACATCTCAGTGGGACGGGTCTGTGGCTGGTCAAGTTACTCGTCGAAAACGCGGATGGTACCATCGAGATCGAAGAAACGTCGTCGGGAACTCGCGCGACGATTCGTCTCGATCTTCCCGAAACCGGGCACCGAAGGACATCGGTATCTGGTATAGAGATTGCCTCGAAACATTCATGAACCGAATTACAGACACGAGGACGGCCGCGAAGTCGTATATTTTAGCGGTAAATATGCCGAATCCGTCGTCCAACTAGCCGGTCTCACTTGGTACGCAGGAACGTTCGACAAGTAGTGGACCCTCCGATAGCCAAAGTATCAATAGCGTCGCCCCGAGATGGTCCGACGATGATTACGGTCGAGGGGTTGGTGAAACGGTACGGCGACGTCCAGGCCGTCGATGGCATCGATTTCGCCGTGGACACTGGTGAGGTGTTCGGCCTCGTTGGACCGAACGGTGCGGGAAAGACCTCGACATTGAAGACGATCGCCGGTCTCGTCGAGCCGACGGCGGGGACCGTCACGGTCAATGGCTTCGACGCAGGCGACCCCGCCATGCGGGAGACGCTGGGCTATCTCCCCGAGGAATCCCCGCTCTACGAGGAGATGACGCCCCTCGGCTATCTCCACTTCTTCGCCGACCTCTACGACGTCCCCCGTTCGATCGCCGAAGAGCGGATCGAAGTAGCGCTGGACAGACTCGACCTCGAGGCCCGCGACCGCCCGGTCGGGGATTTCTCGAAGGGGATGAAACGCAAGGTCGCTATTGCCCGTTCACTGGTCAACGACCCGGACGTCCTCGTCTACGACGAACCCGCGAGTGGGCTCGACCCCGCGACGACGCACACCGTCGTCGAGTTCACCAGGGAACTCGCCGCCGAGGGGAAGACCGTCGTCTTCAGTGCGCACGACCTCTATCACGTCGAGAGCGTCTGTGACCGCGTGGCGATCATGCGGGACGGCCGGATCGCGGCTGGTGGGACGCTCGCGGAGATTCGAGACCGACACGGAACTATCGAGTACCGCGTCTTCACCGACGTACACCTGGACGGGGCGGAGCCGGTGGGCGACCGTTGGCAAACGCGGGTCGAATCGATGGACGCCGTGGAGGCCGTCCGAGAGCGAGCGAACGCCGCCGGTGGAGAGGTAACCGACATCCGAACGGATGAATCGACACTCGAGGACCTCTTCCTGGAGGTCACCGGACACGGTCCACGATGACGCCGCGTCGAATCCTCCGGATCGCGCGGTGGGAGATCGCGAAATCCGTCGGTGGCACCGACAGACGGGCCGCAGTGGCCATCCTCGTCGTCCTGGTGGCGCTGGGTGGGATGGCACCCATGCTCGTCGCAACGAGCCCATCTCCGGGCGAGGACCTCTATCGGGTGGGGGTCGAACCGTCGAATTCGTACTACGAACCCGTTCGAGCGTCGCCCGAATTGCGAGTCGTATCGGGGTCCGACGACGACCTCCACAGCGGCGACATCGAGGTCCTGATCGACGGAAAGATGGTGAAGATACGGGATTCGGCGTCAGGTCGGGCCGCCGGTGCGGCCTTCCGTGAGGCCGTCGTCAGCTACAACGACCGGACGATGCGAAGCGAGGCGGACGAGGCGGCCGCGTTTCCGGTCGTGGTGAGCCTCAGTTATACGTCCCGAGACGGGGCTGCAACCTCGCTACTCGATGCGGCCGGTAGCGGTTCGGTCGACGAAGGTGGTGAGGACGATGCTGACGGCGGCGATGCCACCGCCACCCAACAGTCCGATCAGTCCGAGGACGCGGCTGATTCTGATGACGAAGACGCATCACCGACGGCCGACGAAGACGCGTCGGATGCGGACGACGACCGCGGTACGGAGGCCGAACGCACCAGTGACGGAATCCAGGACGGAGGCGCCGACGGCGTTCGGAGCTCCAGCGGGCCGCTCGATGGAATCCTCGGCACGACCCAGACGGGCACCCCATCATCGATCTCTCCGCCGTTTCCGCTTCGGTCGCTACTCCTGGCCTTCGTCTTCCTCTTGCCGTTCAACGTGGTCATACAGGCGTACGGCAGCTCCATCTTCGCGGAGCGAATCAACCGCCGAGCAGAGCCACTGCTGGTCTCGCCTGCCTCGCGGGCCGACATCGTCCTGGGGAAGACGCTCCCGTATCTCGTCGGCTCCGTCGTGATCACCGGCGTCATCGCGTTCGGTATCGGTGCCGGTGTCCGCAGCGTGGCCGCCATCGTCCCGCTCGCCGGCCTCTTCCTCGGTGCGAGTTTCGTGGCGGGCTTGCTCTCCCGGTCCTATAAGGAACTCACCTTCGTAACGGTCACCATCTCCGTGGTGGTGACGGCATACGCGTTCGTGCCAGCCGTGTTCACGCAGGTGCATCCCATCGCCGCCATCTCCCCGCTATCAGTCGTGGTGAACGACCTGCAATCGGCGCCGTTCTCACCGGGAGCGTTCGTCCTCTCCACTGTCCCGGTGACCCTCGCCGCCGTGGTCCTGTTCGTCCTCGGAACGGGGATGGTACGAGAAGAACACATGTTCACCCGCCGACCGTTGCCGGCCAGAACGCTGGACGCACTCGCCGCGCCACTCGGTGCGCGGTGGACGGTCGGACTCTGGACGGCGCTGTACGTGCCGTTCGTCTTCGTCGCGGAGTTGTTCGTCGTGTCCGCCCTGTTCGTGCTCCCCGCGGCGACGTCGATACCGGTGCTCCTCGCTGCCATCGCCGTCATCGAGGAGGTCGCCAAGAGTCTGCACGTCTACGCAGGGTTCGAGCGCGGACGATTCCCGAGGGATGGTCGCACGGCAGTCGTCCTCGGTACGGTCTCCGGCATCGGCTTCTTCCTCGCCGAGAAACTGATGGCGATCACCCAACTCGTGGGCCTCCCGCAACTCGACGTCGGCCAGGTCGCCTTCGGCCCGGCCATCGGCGGTTTTTCGCCCGGCCTGCTCCTCCTCGCGCCGCTGGTCTTGCACGTCACGACGGCGACCATCTCCGCACTCGGCGCTGCACGGTCGCGGCTGGCCTACCTCCTCGGCCTGACCGTCGCCATCCTCGTCCACCTGGGATACAACCTCGCGGTGGTGAGCGCCCTTGCGTAGACGTCTTCGCATCGCGCGGCGGACCATCGGGTCGCTCAGGTCGGAGAAGACCATCCTGCTCGCCATCGCCATCCAGCTGTTCGTGGCAGCGTTCTCCTCGTTCATGGTGGTCGGTCTGGTCTCCCTGACCGATCCGGGCGCGACCGAAGGAGGGTACGAGGTGGACGTGGCCGTCAGCGGGAACGCGAGCGACGACCTCCTGGCGGCCGTGGATTCGGGCGAGTCCAGAGACGCGACGGTCTTCGAATCCAGAGAGTCGGCACTGATCGCCCTCTCCAGTGGCCGGGTCGATGGCGTCCTGCATGCCGAATACACCGAGCGGGGGCGGGTCCACGTCGACGCCGTGGCGCCGGAGGGGGACTTCGAGACGACCCTGGTCGTCGTCGAGATGAAGGACGCGCTCGGCGAGTTCGAACGCCAAAAGCGCGTCGCGATGTCTCACCGACTCTCGACCCAGCCACTCACCGTTCCGGAACCGCCACGGTCGAACCCGTACTTCGAGTTCACGTACACCGTCTTGATCCCCGTCCTCGCGTTCCTCCCGGCGTTCATCAGCGGCAGCATCACCGCCGACTCGCTCGCCGAAGAGATCGAACGCGGGACGCTCGAACTCCTGCGTGCAGCACCGGTCACTCCGGCACAGATCGTCGACGGGAAGGCACTCGCGATGGTGGCGATCGCACCGGCACAGGCGGCACTCTGGTTGGGACTGCTGGCCGTCGACGGTACGTCCATATCGCGTCCGGGCGCGATCCTGCTGTTAGTGGTGGCTACCACGACCATACTCGTCACGCTCGGTGCTGGCCTGGCCCTGCTCATCCGTCGACGAGCGGAGGCACAGCTACTCTACTCGCTCACCGCCCTGGCGCTGTTCGGCCTCGCCATGTTCGCCCCGGAGGGGCCACCGGCCGCCATCGCGAAACTCGCCGTGGGAACGGCTACGCCCATCACGGACGCGACGGTGATCGCCGCCCTCGTCGTCGCCGTCGGCGCCTACTGGGGGCTCAGAACGGTGCTCGACCGTGCGGTGTCCGTCGAGTGATCAGCTCACGAAGGTTTTTGGGGACCGATGATGTGGTCGGGTCCATGGAGTACACCACCCTCGGCGACACCGGGATGACCGTCAGCAAGATCGCGCTCGGGTGTATGAGTTTCGGGTCGAGCGACTGGCGGCCGTGGGTCCTCGACGAGGAGGAGGCGCTCCCACTCATCGAGCGCGCCATCGACCTCGGCGTGAACTTCTTCGACACCGCCAATATGTACTCCCGTGGCGAATCGGAGCGGATCCTCGGGAAGGCACTCGAAGGCCACCGCGAGGAGAGCGTGGTAGCGACGAAGACCTACTTCCAGATGGACGACGACAACCCCCACTCCGGCGGTCTCTCCCGGAAAGCCATCGAGCAGGAACTCGAGAACAGCCTTGACCGACTCGGGATGGACACCATCGACCTGTACCAGACCCATCGGTGGGACGAGAACACGCCGATCGAGACGACGCTCCGGGCGCTCGGCGACGCCGTCGACCGCGGGAAGGTGCGCTACATCGGCGCGAGTTCGATGTGGACCTACCAGTTCGCGGAGTCGCTTGCGGCGTCGGATCGGCTCGACCGGCCCCGGTTCCAGACGATGCAGAACCACTACAACCTCGTCTACCGCGAGGAGGAACGGGAGATGCTCCCGTATACTCAGGAACGGAACGTCGGGGTCATCCCCTGGTCACCCCTCGCCAGGGGCTATCTCACCCGGCCACACGAGGACGTCGACGCGACGAAGCGGGGCGAGACGGAAGAACATCTCTACGAGCACCCCTACCGCGAGGGCGGGGGTCCGGAAATAAACGAACGCGTGTGGGAACTCGCCGCGGAGAAGGACGTCACGATGGCCCAGATCGCCCTCGCGTGGTTGTTCCACAAGGACTGGGTCGACGCGCCCATCGTTGGGACGACGAGTATCGAACACTTAGAGCAGGCCGTCGAAGCCCTCGATATCAAACTTTCATCGAGCCAGATCGAGTACCTCGAGGAACCGTACGAACCGGTCCGCGTCTCCGGCCACGACTGAGGGGCGATCTGCCAGCGCCCGTTCAGTAGCCGGCCGTCAGATAGACCGCGATGACCGCGAAGACGATGCCGAGTCCCTTCCGGGCGGTGACCGACTCGCCCAGGACGACGAAACCAACGAGTGAGCTGAGCACCAGGAACATCCCGAATATCGGCGTGACGACGCTCACCGGGCCGAGGGAGAGCGCCTTGTAGTACGCGAGGATGCCGACGGCGAGCGCGATGCCGGCAGCGTAGAGGTAGGGGGCACGGGGATGGCTCAGGTACTCGATGGTGGAGTCGTTCGTCAGCAGGACCAGTACCGCAGCTGCGACTACCAACATCGTATTGGAGATCATCACGGCCACGTTCGTCGGAATCTCCTCGGTGGCGACCTTCATCAACGGCGCGACGAGACTGTAGGCGAGGAGGGCGAGCAAGGACCAGCGCAGATATGCCATAGGACGGTGTGTCGACCGCTCGCGTTAATCAGTTACGAACCGGAGCCAGAGCGTTCGATCCAACACGAACCGGAACCAAACCGTTCAATCGAGTGCGACCCACTCGGTCGGCGACGGGGTGACGCCCCGAACCCGGGCCTCCCGACCACCGTCTTCGGGAACGCGGATGTCGACGACGCCATCGAAGAGCTGGCTGATCGTACTGACCGTCTGTTCTTCGTGAGAACTCGGGTCGATGGCGAACAGGCCCAGCCAGTCGTTGGACTGGATCTGACTCGTGAACACGTGGAGAAAGCGGAAGAGCCGCTGGAGGTCGACGTACATCAACAGAGGTGTGATCGAGTCGAACCCGATGCGTAACCGTTCGACGCCGTTCCCGCCGGCTTCCTTGGCGACCTCCGAGAACTCGATGCCGATACCGGTGAGGTCCCCGGGTGAGGAGACCGACTGCACCATCGCGTTCCCGATTTCGCTCCCGCTCTGGGAGCTCACACAATCGATCAACCGGAGAAACTCGTCGTCGCCGTCCCGGAGCGCCCGGTAATCCTCGAAGATGTCGGTCGCCGGGTCCTTCGTCGTGACCACGACCCCACCCTCACCCAGCGACGCGCCGTGAGCCATCATCCGGAGCATCAGCTGTCGCTTCCCCGACATCGAGGGACCACTGACCAGGAGATTGGTCCCGGGAGCGACTTCGCTGACCAGCGCCGGGGGGAGGATCGCATCGAGGTCGTACATCATTCGTTCGGAGTTCGCCGACATATCGGGCCCCGCGTAACCGTTCGTACGAACCTATTAAACGACGCTGCATAAGTATATGCTGGATGACTCCGGCGGGTTCGACCACCGCGTCTGCCCGGTCCACCTCGAAGACGTGACGGGCGTCGGTTCGAACGAACGCTCGTCAGACGTATCTGTCAGGAGGATAATCGACATACATGCGCGACCTCGACGACATCGACATCGAGATCCTCGGGTTGCTGGTCGAGGATGGGCGGCGCGCCTATCGGGAGATCGCAGACGAGGTCGGGCTCTCGCCACCGGCCGTCTCCGATCGAGTCCAGCGGCTCCGCGATCAGGGCGTCATTCGGCGGTTCACCGTCGCGCTCGACAGGGGGCAGCTCAGAGAGGGGACGCCAGTGCTCGTCACCCTCGAGGTCGACCCGGCGAAACTCGACGCCGTTCGAGCGTCACTTCGCGAAGCTGAGGCCGTCGAACACTGCTTCGTGACCGTCGACTCCCGTCTGGTCGTGCAGGCGAACGCACCGGCGGACGTCAGACAGTGGCTCCTGTCGATCGTCGATCCCGAACACGTCGAGGAGATGGCGGTCGACCTCCTCAGCAGTTCGGAGTGGACCCCCGCAGTCGGCGCGACGGAGTTCGCCCTCACCTGCGACGAGTGCGGGAACACGGTGACCGCCGAGGGAGTGACCGCACGGATCGGCGGCGAGGTGAAACAGTTCTGTTGTCGGTCCTGTGAAGCACGGTACCGTGAGGCCTACGAGGAACTCGCGAGCGATGCCTGAGCTCGCCCAATTACTTCATTCCCTTCAGTCGATGGCGCATCTCACTTTGTTTCGTTAGGGGCAACCGGCATCAACCTGGAGAGCCTTTCTACAGATAGTGAATTCGATGCGCCACGCCCGCCTGGAGATAACCGGTATGAGCTGTGCGAACTGCTCGGCCGCCATCGAGGACGCCGTCGGTGCCCTCGAGGGCGTCGACGAGGCGACGGCCAACTTCGCGACCGACGAGGGCTCGGTAGACTACGACCCCGACGAGGTGAGCCTCGAAGCGATCTTCGATGCCATCGAGCAGGCCGGCTACAGCGCCGCCACGGAGACGGTCTCCATCGGCGTCTCCGATATGTCCTGTGCGAACTGTGCCGAGACCATCGCCGACCGCCTCCACGAGACGCCGGGGGTCATCACGGCGAGTGTGAACTACGCGACCGACGAGGCCGCCGTGACGTACAATCCCGCCGACGTCGGACTCGAAGACCTCTACGACGCCGTCGAGTCGGCGGGCTACTCCCCCGTCCGAGAGACTGACGGCGACGAACAGAGCGATTCGGATAGACGACAGGCCGCCCGGAACGAGGAGATAGCGAAACAGCGACGACTGGTGCTCTTCGGGGCCGCACTGTCGCTTCCGCTCCTCGGGCTGATGGTCGAGCACCTGTTCTTCCCATCACTGCTCCCGGCTGCCGTCGGCCCGGTCGGCATCGGCTGGTTCGCGTTCCTCTTCGCGACCCCCGTCCAGGTGGTTCTCGGCCGCGAGTTCTACCGCAACTCCTGGAACGCACTCGTCCACAACCGGACCGCCAACATGGACGTACTCATCGCGCTCGGGTCGACGACCGCGTACACCTACAGTGTGGCCGTACTGCTCGGGCTCATCGCGGGTGGACTCTACTTCGATACCGCAGCCCTCATCCTGGTGTTCATCACCCTCGGTAATTTCCTCGAAGCTCGCTCGAAGGGCCAGGCCGGCGAGGCCATCCAGCAACTCCTGGAGATGGAAGCCGAGACGGCGACCGTCATCGGCCCGGACGGAACGGAACGCGAAGTCCCGCTGGAGGAGGTCCAGGTCGGGGACATTCTGAAGGTCAGACCCGGCGAGAAGATTCCCACGGACGGCGAGGTCATCGACGGCCAGAGCGCCGTGGACGAATCGATGGTGACCGGCGAGTCCGTCCCGGTCGAGAAATCCGAGGGTGACGAGGTGGTCGGGTCCACCATCAACGAGAACGGTATGCTGACGGTCCAGGCCACGAAGGTCGGCTCCGAGACGGCCATCCAGCAGATCGTCGACCTCGTCCGGGACGCACAGTCCCGCCAGCCGGAGATCCAGAACACGGCCGACCGCATCAGCGCGTACTTCGTCCCGGCGGTCATCGTGAACGCGCTGTTCTGGGGGTCGATCTGGTACCTGTTCCCCGAAGCGCTCGCCGGATTCGTCGGCGCGCTCCCACTCTGGGGCGTCGTGGCCGGTGGCCCGGCGGTCGCGGGCGGGGCAGTGTCGATCTTCGAGTTCTCGATCATCGTCTTCGCCAGCGCGGTCCTCATCGCCTGTCCCTGCGCGCTGGGACTCGCCACCCCGGCGGCGACGATGGTCGGCACGAGCATCGGCGCCCGCAACGGCGTCCTCTTCAAGGGTGGCGACGTGCTCGAGCAGGTCCGCGACATCGATGCCGTCGTCTTCGACAAGACGGGGACGCTCACCAGAGGCGAGATGCGGCTCACCGACGTCGTGGCCCTCGACGACCAGGCCGTCGCCGATGGCGGCGTTCTGCAGACGCGGATCGACGAGTCGTTCGTCCTGCGGATGGCTGCGAGTGCGGAACGAGGGAGTGAGCACCCGCTCGCCGCCGCTATCGTCGATGGCGCGACTGATCGAGACCTCGACGTGACCGAACCGACCGACTTCGAGAACGTCCCCGGACACGGCATCCGCGCGACGGTCGCGGACCAGGAGGTCTTCGTCGGCAATCGGGCGTTGCTCGAGTCGAACCATATCGACGCCGAACGGGCGTCGGAGACGCTGCAGACGCTCGAATCGGCGGGGAAGACGGCGATGCTCGTCGCGGTCGATGGGCAGGTGGTCGGCGTCATCGCGACCGCGGACGAGATCAAAGAATCCGCGAAGCGCGCGGTCGAGACACTCACCACGCGGGGCCAGGACGTCTGGATGATCACCGGTGACAACGAACGGACGGCGAGAGCGGTCGCCCAGGAGGTCGGTATCGACGCCGACAACGTCATGGCGGGCGTGCTCCCCGAGGACAAGGCGAACGCCATCGACGAGATTCAGACCGATGGCCGCCGGGCCATGATGGTCGGTGACGGGGTCAACGACGCGCCCGCACTCGCCGCTGCTTCCGTGGGGACCGCCATCGGGAGCGGGACCGACGTGGCGATCGAAGCCGGGGACGTGACGCTCATGCGTGACGACCCTCTCGACGTGGTGAAGGCGATTCGCATCTCCGAGGCGACCCTGGAGAAGATCAAACAGAACCTCTTCTGGGCACTCGGGTACAACACCGTGATGATCCCCCTGGCCTCGCTCGGGTTGCTCCAGCCGGTGTTGGCGGCAGCCGCGATGGCGTTTTCGAGCGTGAGCGTGCTGACGAACAGCCTGCTGTTCCGCCGCTACACCCCGGACACCGACTACCACGTCCTCGGTGGTCTCCGACGATAGCGCCGGCACAACCCGAAACGCCCTAAACCTCCCACCCCCAATCCCGTTCCATGTCGATTACGGTTACCGTTACGGACATGTCCTGTGATGGCTGTGAAGAGATCGTCGAAGGCGCCGTCGCAGACGTCAGAGGCGTCGAATCGGTCGAAGCAGACCGCGAAGCACAGACCGTCACGGTCGAGGGCGATGCCGACGTCGAAGCGGTCAGGGAAGCCATCGACTTCGCCGGGTACAACCCCACCGAGGAGACGACCACGACAGACGACGAAGACGAACCGACCGAAGAAGTCGAGGCGAGCGACGAATCGGACGAAGACGAGGAGTGACGGCGCGGGCGCCGTCGTAGACGGACGGTGTGAGGTACCGGGCGCCGCTGTCGCCGTTCCGCGGCGCGGGCGATGGACCGACCTATTCTGCGTCGCAGTGCTCCGGGCAGCGATATTTCGCCGGCAACGTATTCTGGCGAGCAGGAAACCAGCGTACTCGTCGTGTGTGGGCGCTGTCGAGGCCGAGACGTGGTTCCAGCTGAAATTACCCTCGCAATGATGGTTAGTTACCGTTAGTAACCAGGTCACGGCTTCGATACCTAATATATAATATCCCCCAGTTCTTTGGTGCACCTAGAATGTCGCAATCCGAAGACAGCGTCCGAGACCTGCCCCCGAGTGGAAAGCTAGTCCTGAAGGTCCTCGAGTACAACGGCGGCCTCACCCAGAAACAGATCGTCGAGAAGTCCCGCCTCTCCCAGCGGACGGTTCGCGACGCCCTCGACCGCCTTCAGGAGCAGAGCATCGTCGAGAAGAACATCTACGTTCCAGACGCACGCCAGAACCTGTACACGCTCACCGTCGAATCGGAGGCACCCGTCGAAGCCCACGCCTCCCTCGACTGACGGGGACGATACCGCGTTTCAGCCCCCGAACTGATCAGTCTCCTCAGAACGGAGTTCGACCCGACGGATCTTCCCGCTAGAGGTCTTCGGGAGTTCGTCCACGAAGTCGATGCGGCGCGGATACTTGTAGGGAGCCGTCTCCGACTTCATGAATTCCTGAATCCGGTCGACCAGTGATTCGCTCGGTTCGTAGTCATCGGTCAGCACCACGTAGGCCTTGACGACGTTTCCCCGGTCCTCGTGGGGACTCGCGACGGCCGCTGCCTCGGAGACCGCATCGTGGCTGACGAGAGCGTCCTCTACCTCGAATGGACCGATCCGGTACCCCGAGGAGATGATGATATCGTCGGCGCGCCCCTCGAAGAAGAAGTAACCGTCCTCGTCCTGCCGTGCCAGGTCGCCCGTCCGATAGTACTCGCCCCGGAACGTCTTCTCGTCGAGGTGCGGTTTCTCGTAGTATCCATCGAAGATTCCCGGATTGTCGACCGGGACGGCGATCTCACCGATCTCACCCGGTTCGACCTCCTCGTCGGCCTGCGTATCGATGATGGTCGTCTCGAGACCGGGGGTCGGCTTGCCCATGCTCCCGGGTTTCACGTCGATACCGGGATAGTTCGTGACGAGTGCGACCGTCTCCGTCTGCCCGTAACCGTCCCGGGGTGTGACACCGAATGCGTCGTCGAACGCTTCGATCGGTTCGACGTTGAGTGGCTCACCGGCGGAGAGCGCGTCGGTCAACGCCAGGTCCCACGCGTCCAGGTCCTCCTGTGACCACATACGGTACTGGGTTGGAACCGCACAGAGGCGGGTAACCCCCTCCGACTCCATCACGTCCAGGAAAGTGGCGGGTTCGAACTCCCCCTCGTAGACGAGTTGCGTCGCACCCGTCGCCACGCCGACCCCGACGGGACTCCAGAACCACTTCGCCCACCCGGTGCCCGTGGTCGCCCAGAGCAGTTCGTCGGAGAGGTCGTCGTCGACCGAGACGCCCCACCAGTACGGACCGTTCACGCGACTGAACGCGTACATCCAGCGGTGGCGATGCAGGACAGGCTTGGGTTTCCCGGTCGTTCCGCTGGTGTAATTGATCGACATGGGGTCCTGTGCGGAAAGCGACGGGCCGTCGTGGGTCGTCGATCGATCCACCACGAGGTCCTCGTACCGCTGCCAACCGTCGACGTCGCCGTCGACGACGATGGTGCGCTCGATGGGGGCGTCGTCGAGGATGGGATCGACCATTCCGGTGAGCGATTCGTGGGCGACGACGGTCGTCGCTTCGCAGTCGGTGGCACGGAACTCGATGTCGTTCGGCTGGAGCATCTCGGAGGAGGGAACGAGCAACGCGCCTCGTTTCAACGCCCCCAACTGAATGGCGAAGATGTCGGGATGACGGGGCAACAGGTGAAGGACGCGGTCGCCCTTTCCGACGCCCATCGATTCGAGAGCGTTCGCGAAGCGGTTCATTCCGTCCCGCAGTTCGCCGAAGGTCCGGGTCTCGCGTCGTCCGTCTTCGTCCATGAACCGAAGGGCCGTTCGGTCGCCGAACGCTGCCGCATGTGACTCGACGACCGAGGGAATGGCGAAATCCTCGGGGACGTCCCAGTCGAACTGGTCGACGGCAGCATCGTACTCGACTGACATGATTAGGCCATCTACCGAATTTATCATAATAGTTCGCCCGCTATTGTTTGGGCTGCCGTTATCGCGGGCCCTATATTCGACGGCCGCCACTCATTCCCTGTGGAGAACATCACGGATCGCACACGGAACCCCTTCGGGATGGAACCACCATGTGAACGGTACGTTCCCGGCTATGGGGATGCCAATGCCGACGTGCACGTCATCGGCGATCACCCCGGGCGACACGGCGGCGTCGAGACCGGCGTCCCGTTCACCGATTCCATCGCCGGCGAACGCGTCCAGCGTGTACTCGAGGCAGTGGGACTGTTGTCCGATCCTGGCGACGCTCCGACGGCCGAGAACCTGTTCTGCTCCTACCTCCACATGTGCGTGTCGGACGAAGAACCGACACCGGAGTCGTACGCGGAGATGGAGCGGTACTTCGACACGGAACTGCGGGCGATTACCGCCCACGTCCTCGTTCCCGTCGGCGAGCGCGCAGTCCGGCACGTCCTCGAGCAATTCTCGACGTACCCGGTGGCGAACCTCGACGTCCAGGCGGTCCACGCGACGGAGATATCTGGCGGTGCGTGGCTGATCGTCCCTGCCACGGATCCGGTCGACTGGACCGATGACGACGGCGACGAACTGATCGCGGCACTCGAAGCGGTCCTGAACCGGGATTACGCCCGAGAGAGCGACCTGGGTCGGTTCCTCACCGACCCGGATCCGTATCTGGTTCGGTGACGGACTGAAACCCTCATAATAGTTCGGAGCCAACGGGGACCCGTGCAGCACATCCAGTTGACGAACAACGCGTTCGAGGGACGCAATAGCGTCTACCTCGTGGGGCGTGACGACGACGGACCGACGACGCTGGTCGACACTGGTGTGGCGACGGACCCGGTCCGGGAGGAACTGGAGACCGCGCTCGCTGGACATGGCGTCGCATTCGCGGACGTAGACCAGGTGCTACTGACCCACTGGCACCACGACCACGCGGGTCTCGCGGGCGAGATACAGGCGGCTGGTGGCGCGACGGTATACGTTCACGAGGCCGATGCACCCATCGTCGAGGGCGACGAAGCGGCGCTCGACGCGCTGTACGAACGACAGGAACGCTACTTCGAACAGTGGGGACTGCCCGACGACGAGCGCGCCGAACTCGTGGCCTTCCTCGACCATCACGAAGGCCTTCGAGGCGTCCCAGCCGACGTCACGAGGGTCACCGATGGAGACGTGGTGGACGTCGGCGACCACTCGATGTCGGTCGTGCATCTGCCGGGGCACGCGGCGGGTCTCGTCGCGTACGTTTTCGAGCGCGAAGGACGAACCGAGGGGTTCGTCGGCGATGCGATCCTGCCGAAGTACACCCCGAACGTGGGCGGTGCCGACGTCCGCGTGGACGCACCGCTAGCCAGGTACCTCGACAGTCTCGACCGTATCGTCGACCTCGACCTCGACCGGGCGTGGCCGGGACACCGCGGGCCGATATTCGCCCCTACGGAACGAGCGCGGGATATCGCCCGCCACCACGAGTACCGAACAGAGCGAGTGGTCGACGTGGTCCGTAACGCCGGACCCCTGACCGCGTGGGAGGTCAGCGACGCGCTGTTCGGCGACCTGGAGAACATCCACATCCTCCACGGCCCCGGCGAGGCCTACGCACACCTCGCCCATCTCGTCGACGCCGGTCTCCTCTCGGCGGAAGACGGCCGATACGAGATGGCCGACGAGACGCTCTCTCCGACCGACGTCGTGGAACGGGCCGACCTCGCCAGCCGCTGAACCCGCCCCAACAGATTTTGCCGCCGCACCCGAACGGCGGACCATGGCAGAAGAATCGATCCAGGAACTCTCGACGGGTGACCCTGCCCCGGAGTTCTCACTGCCCGGCACCGATGGCGAGACGTACACGCTCTCTTCGTTCGACGAACACGACGCACTCCTCGTCGTCTTCACGTGCAACCACTGTCCGTACGCGAAGGCGAAAATAGACGTGTTGAACCGACTCGCCGAGGACTACGACGAGGTCGCCGTCGTCGGCATCAATCCGAACGACGAGACGGCGTATCCCGACGATTCCTTCGAACGGATGCGGGAGCTGGTCGAAGATGGGACGATCCAGTACGACGCCTACCTCCGCGACGAGGACCAGACGGTGGCAGCGGAATACGGTGCCGTCTGCACGCCCGACCCCTTCCTCTTCAGGAACGAGGACGGGGAGTTCGTGCTCGCCTGGCAGGGACGGCTCGACGACGCGCTCAACCCGGACGACGAACCGAGCCAACACGACATGCGAGAGGCCATCGAAGCGGTCCTCGCCGGTCGACCCGTGGACAAGGCGTTCCTTCCCTCCAGAGGGTGCTCGATCAAGTGGCGGGACTGATCGTGGGGACAGGGAGATGACAGACATCCTCGCTGACCCGGTCGGTGCATTGCTGGAACTCGGAAACGGTGACCGCGGCCCGGTCGTCGAGTCGATGGAGGCCTACGCCCGGGAACAGAACTTTCCGATCGTCGGTGCCGACGTCGGCCGGTTTCTCCGGGTCGCGGCCACCATGGTGGATGCCGAGCGCGTGTTCGAATTCGGTTCGGGCTTTGGATACTCCGCGGTCTGGACGGCGGGTGCGTTGCCCGAGGACGGCGAGATAATCCTCACCGACTACGACGAGGAGAACCTCGACCGGGCGCGGAAATTCCTCGAGCGGGCGGGCTATAGCCAACAGGCAAGCTTCCACGCTGGCGATGCGATGACCGCCTTCGCGGAGACCACGGGACGGTTCGACGTCGTCCTGATCGACCACGAGAAGGGCCGATACGAGGAAGCATTCGAGTGGGTCGCTGATCGGGTGACCGACGGCGGGATCGTCGTCGCCGACAACATGATGGACGGACCGGTCGACCCCGAACACGTCCAGGCGGCACTGGCCGGCGAGGACCCGATCGACGACAGGACCGCAGGAATCGTCGCTTACATCGAACGCGTCCGGGATGACCCGGACTTCGAGTCGGTCCTCGTGCCGCTGGGGCAGGGGATCGCGGTCAGCGTCAGGCGTCCATCGCGGTGAGACCAATCAGTCCATCGGCGCAACGAGCGTGGCGTTCGATCGCGTCCGCCGATAGAGCGCTGTTGCCCACTCGACGGCCGCGTTGCTCTCGGACCGGATGAATCCGGTCACACCCTGGTCCCCGTACGTAACGATGGAGACCTCCCTCGTGTTCGTCTCCCCGATCTTCAGGCTGTACGGCGGTTCCTCGGCCGTCTCGAAGATGGTAAGACGCCCGGTAGACAGGGCATCGTTCATCGATTCCCAGTAGGTCGCGAGCAGTTCGTCGAGAACCGAGGACAGGACGACGAGTTCCACGTCCATCTCGTGGTCGACGACCTGAGTGCGATAGAATTCTACGTACTCGGGAAGCAGGGCCGTGGCGATACTCTTCACCGTCGATGCGTCCGCGAGGAACTGCTGTAAGCCGACGATCGGACGATGTGGCGACTGGCGATTGGCGTTGATGACGTCCGCTCCTTCGAAGAGTTCGAACGGAATCGTCTCGTCGGGTTCCTCCGAAGCGACGAGCGGGCCCGCCCGATCGAGCCCATCCAGCCCGGTCCGAAACTGTCGGTACCCATCGAGTGCGATGCGTCCCAGCAGTGTCAACCTGACGCCATCCGTTCCCCGAACGACGATGGATTCTTCCTCGAGTGAGCGCACTGCGCGGTCGATTGTCGACCGAGAGACGCCGAGAGGCGATTCGAGTTCGTTCTTCGTCCGAGGGCCGTCGGCCAGCGCCTCCAGAAGGTCGTACCGACGAGAGAGGAGACCGATCAAACACTCGACGTCGTCGCAACCCATCGTACTGTCATGGTTGGTGTCGTCGGAAAAACCCATCGGCAATATTTAAATAGCCGAAAATTATTTGTATGATAAACGTTCACTGACGGTTCCGTCAATAAGTGACCTAAATATGCGTCAGTTCCTTCGCCTAAGTGGCGGGTGGCTTGCCACCGGCTGTGCCTCTGACAAGCCTCTGGCGGATTTCCGCCGGGGGATTTCGTACGGCGGACTGACCGATAGGGACGGGGAGTGCCCTATCGTGGGGAATGGGTTCCCCACTGGTCGAGTGCCACCGCGAGTTCGTGGTGATCGTCCGCATATTCGGTCGGGTCGATCCCGTCCTGATACGCGTCTACCGCCTGTCTGAACGCCCGAGCCCCAGCCTCGGTGCCGTCGGGATGACCGTGGACGCCACCACCAGCCTGAACGATAACTTCCGTCCCAATGCGGTCCAGGAGCGGTTCGACCGTCCCGGGATGCAGTCCGCCGGAGGCGACTGGCACCACGTCGTTCATCCCGAACAGCTCGCTGGCCAGCCAGTCGTTGATTCCGGCCGTGTCCTCGTTGTCGAGTTTGCCGAGGTTCGCGGTTCCGGTGTGAATGTGATCGACGCCGACGAGTCGTGCGACTTGCGCGAGGACTCGCATCGATACCCCGTGCGATTCGATTCGATCGAACGCCGCGTGCATCGCGCGGTGGGCGTGGATCGCCATCCCGAGGTCCTCGGTGTGTTCTCTGACCGACTGGACGGCGGACCACCCGGTCGTGATGACGTCGACCATGACGAAGTTCCCTCCCTGATCGGCGACGAGGTCCGCTCGGCGTTTCATCTCGTCGACGTCGGCGGTGATGTTCACGAGGTAGTCCTTCCTGTCACCAGTTTCTTCCTCGGCGCGGTCGCGCATCTCGAAGGCACGTTTCACCCGTTCCTCGAACCCGTTGAACGACTGGTTCGTCAGGTTCTCGTCGTCCTTGAGGAGGTCGATACCACCGACCCAGGCCCGATAGCCGACCTCGGCGTGGTCCGCCGCGGAGAGTCCCACCTTTGGTTTCGGGACGGTCGCCAGTGCCGGGCGGTCGGCAGCGTCGAGAAATCTGGACTTCACCGACGAGCCGAACTGCGGACCCCTGAACGAACCGACGAGGGCCGCCGGCCACTCGACGTCGCGGAGACGGATGGTGTCGACCGCCTTCATCCCCATAATATTCCCGGCGATACAGGACAGCACCTGGGCCATGTTGCCCCCCTCGAAGAGCTCGAGTGGATAGGCGACCGTTATCTCCCCGTCGCCGATTTCGAAGGCCGTCGCACTCAGGTCGGTTATCTCGTCGGTGACGTCGAGGGTCGCCCACGTCCCGTTCGAACTCTCCGAGGCCACGCGACCGGCCGCGTCCTCCATGTCGAGTCCCTCGGCCGGAGCGACCGCGAACTCACAGACGAGATCGGCGTCGGACGGTTCGTAGTCCGTATCGACGAAGTCGTCGTACGATATCCCGGGCATTACCCCAGGAGATACGAGGCCGAGTGAAAAGAACGTTCGGGGAATCGACCCGGTCGTCGGTTACACCGACGCCTCGAGTCGGTCGACGAGGTCGTCGTTGCCGACGAAGACCGGGGTCCGCTGATGCACCTCGGTCACCTCGACGTCGAGCAACGAGCGTGCTCCATCCGAGGAGGAGCCACCGGCGCTCTCGACGATGTACGCTATCGGCGCCCCCTCGAACAGGATCCGGAGTTTGCCCGAGGAGCGCGATTGCAACATCGGGTAGGCGAAGATGCCGCCGTAGGTGAGTACCTGGCTCACGTCCGCGATCATCGCCCCGCCGTATCGGAGTTTCAACTCCCGTTCGATGGAATCGACGTAGTCGGCGACGCCCGCCGGCCAGTCGGGGACCCGGCCACCGAACCCGTAGACAGTGGGGTCTTCGGGAAGCACGACCTCGCCGACATCCCTGCGTTCGCCGTCTTCGATCACGTACTCGGTGGTCGATCCGTCCCGGGCCACCACCATCGTGGTGATCGGCCCGTAGAGCACGAACGCGGCGGCGACGAGCGTGCGGCCAGTCGTCGGGAGGTTCCCGTCGTCGTAGATGCCCACGACCGTCCCCATCGGGTTGTTGGATCGCAGGTTGGACGATCCATCGAGTGGATCGACGGCGACGAGGTAGCCCTCGCCGACGTCCTCGACGTCGTCTCGTTCTTCGCTGGCGTAGGCGCCGACCGAATCGACCGCGGCGAGACGGTCTCCGAGGAGTTCGTCGGCCCAGACGTCGGCGGCGAGCTGGCGTTCACCGCTGACGTTCTGTTCGTCGATCTTCGTGCGTCGGCCCGGTAGCCCGGAGCGGATCTCCGGCGCCGCCGTGGCGACGACGTCCAGGATCTCGCTGACGCTCATTCGAGGTGGTTCAGGGCCTCGTCGACGCTCTGCTCCTCGAAGATGAGGGCCTCGAGGGCGTCGAGCATCGCCATCGAGTTCTCGCGCTGCCAGACGTTCCGCCCGACCGCGAGCCCACTGCCGCCCGCCTGGAGGACCGCGTCCACGCTCTCGAGGAACGAACGGTCGTCGGTCTTCGACCCACCGCTCATCACGACCTTGACGGGGCCGGCGGCGTCGACCGCCCACTCCATCGCCTCGGGGCTCCCCGGGTACTTGATCTTCGCCACGTCGGCGCCGAGTTCGAGCGCCAACCGGGAGGCATAGGCGATGACGCCGTCTTTGGTGTCGTTTTTCACGCCCTGTCCGCGCGGGTACGACCACATGACGACCGGGAGGTCGTGGTCGCGAGCGCTCTCCTGAGCCTCGCGAAACTCCTCGGCCATCTCGACCTCGTTGTTCGACCCGCCGTAGAGGGTGAAGCCGACGGCGTCGGCACCGAGGTCGGCGGCATTGTCGACCGTCCAGTTGACCGCGCTGTCGTACTCGCCCATCCAGAGGTTCGAGGTCCCGTTCACCTTCGCCAGCAGGCTGACGTCGTCCTCGTAGGAGGGGTAGTACGCCTCGGCGATGCCCTTCTGGACCGCGAAGGAGGTCACTGCGTCGTGGGTGGCGATGTCCCAGACGGTCTCCGGGTCCATCGTCTCGGGGACCGATTCGAAGTCGCTCGGACCGTGTTCCAGCCCGTGGTCGTACGCGAGGATCAGTATCTTGCCGTCCCGCGTCAACGGCGAATCTGCAAGGGGTACCATGGTGAAAAACTGTGGAGACGCGTATAATAAGCTAACTGAATACAGAGACGAGTGCGCACCCGCAGGACGAGAAAAACCGTTCCTCCCGTCAGCGTATTCGGGACCGCGCCACGTCCCGCCACGCACGTATCACCTCGACGTCGATATCGAGGGAGTCCGCCACGTGCTCGGGGTTCGCGGTCGCGAGTCGGCGAACTGACGTGATACCGGCTTCGCCGAGCATGATCGCCTCCGCCTCGTCGATCTCCTCGAGATCCGAGACCGGCGTCGGAAGACTGGCCTCGCGCCACGCGATTTCGTCTGTCTGAACGTCGTCGGTCGCGGAATGGGTCGGCCACGACCGGGACTGCCAGAGCGATTCCGCATCGATGTCGTCACCCCGGCCGTCGGTACTCGCCGTCTCCGTCGGCGATTCATCCTCCCATGAGCCCGAACTCGCGGCGACCCAGGCGCGTTCCTCGTCCTGGAGGCCGCGAACTTGCTCGGCCCGCTGGTCGAGGTCCTCGCCACCGGACATCGACCAGGCGAGCGAATGTTCGCGCCGGATGCGAGCCGCCACACCGGGATTGACTCCCGAACGGATCAGCTGAGCGTGAGAGACCCGCCGTTCGACGACGTCCGTGGCCGTGACCCCCGCCTCTTCGAGGACGTCGGCCGTGGCCGGACCGATGAACTTCAACGCCAGGAGGTCGTCGGGGACGTTCCGGGATGTCACCGTATGGGGCGATGCGTCCCGAGGTGCTTGAGTGTTTCCCGTTTTCGGCAGTGCTAAGGGCTCGGCCCCCACAACTCCCCGATATGCGCGGACTCCAGTCAGTTGACACGATCGGCGTCGTCGGTGCGGGAACGATGGGCAGCGGCATCGCCCAGGTCGCGGCGGCGAACGGCTACGACGTCGTCATGCGCGACATCGAGCAGGACTTCGTCGACGGCGGATTCGAGTCGATCCGTTCCAGTCTGAACCGGTTCGTGGACAAGGGGGCGATGACCGAGTCCGAAGCCGACGACGTGGTCGATTCGATCACGGGGACGACGGACCTGGCCGATCTCGCAGCGGCTGACGTGATCGTCGAGGCAGCCCTGGAGAACATGGAAGTAAAACAGGATATCTTCAGTGACCTCGACGACGTCGTCCCCGAGGACGTCGTCCTCGCGACGAACACGAGCACGCTCTCTATCACCGCCATCGCGAGCGTCACCGACCGACCCGAACTCGTCGTCGGCTTACACTTCATGAACCCGGTGCCCATCATGGACGGCGTCGAACTCGTCGTGGGCGAGAAGACCGACGACGACGTCGTGCAGTTCGCCCACGATCTCGCCGAGGACCTCGGGAAGAAGACCTGGGAATCCGACGACAAACCCGGGTTCGTCACCAACCGCATCCTCATCCCGTGGATCAACGAGGGGATCCGCGCCTACGACGAGGGCGTGGCGACGAAGGAGGACATCGACCGCGGCATGAAACTGGGAACGAACGTTCCGATGGGACCGCTGGAACTGGCCGACCACATCGGGCTCGACATCTGTCTCGACGCGAGCGAGACGCTCCACGAGGAACTCGGCGATCGCTACAAACCCGCCTATCTCCTGAAACGGAAGGTCGAGGCCGGCGATCTCGGGAAGAAGACCGGAACCGGCTTCTACGACTATTGAACCGGTCGCCGGGTTGGCCAGACGCGGTACGAGAACCTGCCGGGATACCGATCCGGGGACGGGACGTTCCGTCCGAATGGTTCTTTAGCCCTCGCGGCTGGACAGGAAAACTAAAGGAAAGACGGTGGGAGATTTTGGATATGGATCTCAGTCTGACCCCCGAACAGCGCCAGATTCGGGAGATGGTCCGGGAATTCGTCGACGAAGAGGTCGTTCCGGTCGCCGCCGACATCGACGAGACAGACGAGGTGCCGTGGGACCTCATCGAGCAGATGGGCGAACTGGGCCTGATGGGGATGCCGTTCCCCGAAGAGTACGACGG
>JBNJDE010000015.1:0-26779 GCA_051744605.1 Halobacteriota archaeon | reverse complement strand
ATAGCGGGAGGTAGATTTGAACTACCGATCTCCGGGTTATGAGCCCGGCGGAATCTCCTGGCTATCCCATCCCGCTACCATCGCTTACCCCACATCCGCAGTTAAGAATTGTGATTCGGACGCCGGCTGTGAAATTCAACGCAGGTCCGCTTCCCGACGGCACGCTCTTCGATCCCCATGTGACCACACCCACCAAACTCCGCGAACCAGGCTATCCGTCGCCGTGTTCGTCCGTGATGATGACCTCGCCGTCCTCGACGGTCACGTTGATGAGCGTCTTGACGTTGTAATCGGTGTCGTCGAGCTCGTTCGGCCCCGCCTTCTTGATGACCGCCACGATGTCGCGGATGTCGGCGTCGATGGAATCGAGCGCTTCGGCGATGGCACGGAGGGTGCCGCCTGTCGAGAGGACGTCGTCGAGGACGAGCACCTTGTCCCCGGGATCCACGTCGTTGATGAACATCTCGCTCTCGGAGTAGCCGGTCTCCTGGGCGAGCGCGACCTCGCCGTCGAGTCCGTACTGGCGCTTCCGGATGACGACGAGCGGGATGTCCGTCATCAACGAGACCGCGGTGGAGATGTGGATGCCCATCGCCGCGGGCGTGACGATCTTGTCGACGTCCTCGATCTCGGCCTTTCTGATGATGCCGATGACGATCTCCCGGAGCAGCCCGGGCTCGAGCATCGGGACCCCGTCGCTGATCGGGTGGACGAAGTACTGATAATCGCCTTTCTGGATGATCGGCGCGTCGAGAAGGGACTGCTTCAACCTGTCCATGGTGACGGTATCCGCGGTTCTGCATAAAGTGTGGCGATTCTTCGAGTCCCTGTGCACGATGCGCACCTGTCGTGAATGGGCATGCCAGCCCCGTCCCAGGCAGCGGGGTGTGTAAAATATCCGCCGTTCGACGTGTCTGTGGCCGCGTAGTCGATCGATAGCGGAAAGCGTTTTGTCTCCCACTCGTAAGGGACCGATAGTACTTATGCGAACGACCAGTTGGTCAGGCAATCCCGGCGGGTCCACGTCTGGAGGTGGCTGATGTCCGAGAAGAGTGCTCGGATACTGGTCCCCGTCGGACCATCGCCGACGTATCGGAACACGGTCGCGTACGCGGTCCGAGAGGCACTCGATGCGGCGGAATCGTCGGACGTCCGTGGCGCGGTCCACTTCGTCTATCCTGCCCAATGGCGACGGTTCACCGATCGTGGGCAGGCGGCGGCCGACGAGGTCGAGGACCTGCTCGAACGGACCATCGTCTGGGTGACCGAGGACCTGGATTTCGATGGCGAGGACCCCGACCCCGGCGACCTTCCTATCGACATCGAGACGGCCATCGCCGGCGAGGATCGATATCTATTCGCGCCGGGCGATTACGCCTCCTCGTTGTCGACGTATGCTCGCAAACACGACCTGGACCGGTTCGTCATCGACCCGGAGTTTCAGCCAGGTGGGAACGCACCGATGCTCCAGCCACTGGAACTGGAGCTACGACGGGAGGGCTTCGAGGTCGAAGAAGCGCCGGTCGAGCGGACCGTCCAGCGCAGCCGTCTCCCGTCGCGAACGACGCTCTCGAAGGTATTCGTCACGTTCGCCAGCACCTACGGATTCTATCTGCTCATCGGCGGGACGCTCGGGACCTTCAACCTCGCGACGGGCGCGGTAGTCGCGACGCTCGCCACGGCGGTGTTCTCGCGAATCGCGTTCGTCAGCTCTCCGTCGTTCTCGAAGACGCTCCGCCGGTCGGCCCGCGGGGCGCTCTACGTCCCGTATCTGCTCTGGGAGATCGCCAAGGCGAACGTCGCCGTCGCCTACATCATCCTCCACCCGAAGATGCCGATCGACCCCGGGATGCGTCGATTTCGGGCGGCGGTCTGGGGCGATCTCCCGGTCACCACGCTCGCGAACAGCATTACGCTCACACCGGGAACGCTCACCGTCGACGTTCGGGACAGTCTCTACATCCACACGTTGACCGAGCAAGCCCGCGTGGATCTCGCGGGGGGTGCGCTCGAGCGTGCCGTCCGGTTCGTATTCTACGGTAGGGACGCCGCGGATGTCCCGACGCCGATCGACCGAGATGCCATCGACGACGAGGTCGTCTATCCGGAGGAGGATTCCTGATGTCGATCGCCGAACTCGGAACCCTCGAAGCGGTCCTGCTCGGTGCGGGAACGATCATCGTCGTGTTCACCATCGGCCTCCTCTATCGGGTCGTCCAGGGCCCGACGATGGAGGACCGGGTCATCGCGATCAACGCCATCGGGACCTCGACAGTCGTGGTCCTGTCGCTCGTGGCGGCGGCGCTCGGGCAACCAGGGTATCTCGATATCGCGCTCGTGTACGCGTTGCTCAACTTCCTGGCGAGCATCGCCATCTCGAAGTTCATCGTCGAACGCGGAGGTGTCCTGTAGATGACGCCCCTCGAGTACGCCATCGTGGCGCTCGCCGCCGGTGGCGTCTTCTTCACCCTGGTGGCCGTCGTCGGTATCATCCGTCTTCCCGACCTGTATACGCGGGCACACGCCACTTCGAAGAGCGATACCCTCGGAACCGTGCTGTCCCTCGGTGCCGTCATCCTCGCGTTCGGGGTCGACGTCGCTGCAGCGAAGACCGCACTCCTGTTGTTATTCATGTTGCTCACGAATCCGACCGCCGCGCACGCCATCACCCGTGCGGCCTACGACCAGGGGATCGAACCGTGGACGGTGGACGAGGAGGGTGGTGACTGAGATGGAACTCGCACTCTACGCCGCGTTGCTCGCATTCGTCGTCTCGACCGCCATCGCGGCGGTCATGCTCCGGGACATCCTCAGCGCCATCATCGCGTTCGCCGGTTTCAGTTTCGGCGTCGCGATAATCTACGTCCTTCTCGCTGCTCCCGACGTCGCACTCACCGAGGCGGCGGTGGGGGCCGGCGTGACGACCGTGCTGTTCTTGCTCACCATCGTCAGGACCGTCCGACCGGGCGGTGACCGCGTCTTCGAACACGTCCGGTGGCGCGCGGTGGCACTGGTCGGCGTCCTCACTGGCATCCTCCTGAGCACGGTTCGCTCGCTACCGCGGGTCGGCGACCCAGAATCGATGGTCGCGACCTCGCGTATCACCCGGTACTACCTCGACAACGCCTATCCGGAGACCGGGGTCGAGAACGCGGTTACGGCGGTCCTGGCCGCCTACCGTGGGTTCGATACGCTCGGCGAGGCGGTCGTCGTTTTGGCGGCCGGCGTCGCCGTGGTGCTCGTCCTCAGACAGGAGGCCTACGTATGAGCGCGGAGCTTCCACCGCGGACGTACGTCGAGAGCACCATCATCATGACGACCGTTCGGATAATCAGCCCGTTCGTGTTCACCTTCGGGCTGTTCGTCATGCTCCACGGTGCCGAATCGGCGGGCGGCGGGTTCCAGGGTGGCGTCATCCTGGCGTCGAGTATCATCATGATCGCCTTCGCCTTCGGTATCGAGCCGACGCGAGAGTGGCTCAGTGACTCCCTGATCCGGGGTGCTATGGGCGGTGGCGTCGGCCTGTTCGCGCTCATCGGACTCGGTGCGCTCGCGTTCCAGGGTCGGTTCCTCGAGTACATCGCGTACGGCATCGACCACGGCGTGAAATACGGCATCGAACTCGTGGAACTGGGTATCGGGGCCGTCGTCTCCGGCGTCATCATCTCGTTGTTCATGAGTCTCGCGGCCGGGTTCGATAGCGACGACGAACAGGGGGGTGAGTCGGCGTGATCGACCTGCTCGCGACACACCACGTCTATCTGGCCGCGATTTTGCTCGTGGGCATCGGGTTGTACGTCGTCGTCGGCAGTCCGAACCTCGTGAAGAAGGTCATCGGGATGAACGTCTTCCAGGTCGGTATCTTCCTCTTTTTCGTCACGTCTGGGTACGTCGACGGTGCGGGACCGCCGGTCGTCGGCCACGGTTCTGGTCCCCTGGCCAGTCCCTTGCCGCACGTGCTCATCCTGACGGCCATCGTCGTCGGTGTCAGTCTGACGGCCGTCGCCCTGGCACTCATCGTCAGGATCTACGACGGCTACGGCTCACTCGACGAAGACGTCATCAAGGAGGTGCGGGTCAATGATTGAGCCCATCGCTACCCTGCAGGAGAACGCGATCGTCCTGCTGGTGGCGTTCCCGATCGTCGCCGCACTGGTGCCGATCGTCCTCGGCCTGCTGTCCGACCGAACGGGCTGGGTCGTCGCGGCGTTCATCTCGGTCGTGCAGGCGGCCCTCGCGCTCACCGTGTTCCGTCAGGTCCAGGCGACGGGTCCGTTCTCGTACGAAGTCGGTGGATTCGCGCCCCCGTTCGGCATCGAACTGATCGCCGATGGGGTCTCGGCCCCACTGCTCGTGCTCATCGCGGTGACGACCCTCGGCGTGGTCGGCTACGCGCACCGGATCGGCCCCCACGAGAACGAGTTCTACAGCGAACTCATGTTGCTGATGACCGGGCTCTCCGGGCTCGTCGCCACGGGCGACGTGTTCAACCTCTACGTGTTCCTCGAGATCACCGGGCTCGCGACCTACGCGCTCGTCGCCAGTGGGCGGTCCCCCGAGGCGGCACTCGCCAGTCTCAAGTACCTGCTCATCGGGACCATCGGCGCGTCCCTGTATCTGTTCGGCGTGGGGTATCTCTACCTCGCCACCGGGACGCTCAACATGGCCGACCTCTCGTCATCGCTCGCGTCGGTCGGGTACGGGACGCCACTCGTCCTGACCGGATTCGGTCTCATCGTCGTCGGGTTATCCGTCAAGGTGGCGCTGTTCCCGCTGCACACCTGGCAACCGGATGCGTACGCCGAATCGCCACACGCCGTCAGCGCGTACATCGCCGCGCTCGTCTCGACGGCGGCCGCGTACGCGCTGTTCCGTCTCCTCTACGCGGTGTTCACCGTGGACTTCTTCGCGGCCGTGCCGTTCGCACAGGACATGCTGGTCCTGCTCGCCTCGGTGAGTGTCGTGGTCGGGGCGGTCCTCGCGGTCATGCAGTCCGACCTGAAGCGGATGCTGGCGTACTCGTCGGTCTCGCAGTTCGGCATCGTCGTCGCCGCGCTGGCCATCGCGAACGAGACGGCCATTCTCGGTAGTCTCGTCCACCTGGTCGGGCACGCCGTCATGAAGGCCGGTCTGTTCCTCGCGGTCGGCGTCCTCGCCACGTCGCTTGGGGCACGGACCGTCGACGAGTACGCGGGCATCGGGTATCGGGCCCCGGTCACCAGTGGGGCCTTCGCCGTGCTCGCGTTCTCGCTGGTCGGCGTCCCACCGGCGATAGGATTCGCCGGGAAGTGGACCATCCTCCTCGGCGCCGTCGAGGCGGGTGCGTGGGCGCTGACCGCGGTCATCGTGACGAGTACGCTGCTGACGTTGGCGTACTTCGGTCGCCTCGTCGAGAAGATGTACTTCACCGAGCCGGCGGCCGACGCCGCGGAGTCGGTCGCGACCGACGGGGGCGTCGAACACGACGTCTCGTTCGCGATGCGGGCCATCGTCGTTCTCGTCGCCGTCACCGCCGTCGCGCTCGGTATCGTGGCGACGGACCTCATCGCCACGTTCGAACCCGTCGTGGAGGTGTATTTCGCATGAGTGAAATCCTCTCGCTGAGACCGCTGGGTGCGGTCGCGGTTCCCGCTCTCGGCATCCTCGCCATCCTCGCATCGCACCGTCGACCGGACGTTCGTGAAGGGTTCACCATCGCGACGGCCGTCGGGACCCTCACCATCGTCGCGAGCATGGTTCCGGGGGCCGTCCAGGGCGACGCCTACGTGACCGATCTCGGGACCTTCGTGCCGGGAATCGAGTTCGTCCTTCGGGCGGATCCGCTCGGGATGATCTTCGGGCTACTCGCGAGCTTCCTCTGGCTGATCACCAGCTTCTACAGCATCGGGTACATGCGTGGCCTGGACGAGCACTCCCAGACGCGCTATTTCGCCGCGTTCGCCGCGAGCATCAGCTCGGCGCTGGGCGTCGCGTTCGCGTCGAACCTGATCGTGCTGTACGTCTTCTACGAACTGCTGACCGTAGCGACCTACCCGCTCGTCGCCCACGACGAGACGGAGGAGGCGCGAACGGCCGGCCGGAAGTACCTCCTCTACACGTTCGGTGGCGGGGTCAGCGTCCTCGCCGGGACCGCACTCGTGTTCTGGGCGACCGGGACCGTCGAATTCGCGGCAGGCGGTATCGGGGCGCTCGCCACCGCCGACCCGCTGATCGGCCGGGCGGCGTTCGCCCTGCTCATCGCTGGATTCGGCGTGAAGGCGGCCCTGATGCCCATCCACTCGTGGCTTCCGGACGCGATGGTCGCGCCGACCCCGGTCTCCGGGCTCCTTCACGCGGTGGCGGTCGTCAAGAGCGGGGTGTTCGGCATCGCCCGTGTCATCCTCGACGTGTTCGGTCCCGAGGTCGTCGGCGACCTCGGGATGGGGCTTCCGCTGGCGGCCGTGGCGGGATTCACCATCCTCGCCTCGAGTATCATCGCCCTCCGGCAGGATAACCTCAAACGGCGGCTGGCGTACTCGACGGTGAGCCAGTTATCGTACATCGTCCTGGGGCTCGCCATCCTCTCGCCGGCGGCCATCGTTGGGGGACTGCTGCACATCCCCGCCCACGCGTTCATGAAGCTCACGCTGTTCTTCGCGGCCGGCGCCATCCACGTGGAGACCCACACCGACGACATCTCCCAGATGGCCGGCATCGGAAAGCGCATGCCGTTGACGATGATCGCCTTCGGCATCGCGAGCGTCGGGATGGCAGGTCTCCCGCTGGTCGCCGGGTTCGTCAGCAAGTGGTACCTCCTCATCGGGAGCCTCGACGCCGGGACGACCATCTTCGCCGTCGTCCTCTTCCTCTCGGGGCTGCTCAATATCGGGTACTTCTGGCCCATCGTCTACCGGGCGTTCTTCCAGTCGGCCGACGGCGCCGACCGGACGCCCCTGCTCGAGTGGCCCATCGGGGGCCCGACCCCGCAGACGGATGGGGGGCGGCCAGAACCCGCCGACACCGTCGAGGGGACGTACGCCGTCGACCAGAACCCGAGTGACGTCGAGACGGCCCACAACGGCGCGATCGACGAGGACGAAGACGGACAGAGCGACCCAGACGACCATCCTCAGCACGACCACGATGAGCACGACGACCACCACGGTGGACCACCGGTAGGTGGCTGGGACCAGCGTGGGTTCGGCGAAGAGAGCACGTGGTTCATGATCGGGCCCATCCTGATCGCCGTCGGCGGTGCCGTCGCCCTCGGCATCGTCCCGTATAGCATGGTGTTCCTCGAACTCGTCCAGCAGGTCGTCGTCGACGTTCTGGGGGTGGCACTATGACGCAATCGCTCACGCTCCTCCCGCCGGCGTTCGTCGTCCTCCTCGCGGCGCTGCTCCTGCCGTTCGCCTCGCGGCGTGTCGGCCACGGGCTCGGTCTGCTCGCGACGGCCGGCGTGTCGGTCTGGTCGTACCTGGTCCCCGCGGGCACACACCTGCCGGTACAGTTCCTCGGCTTCGAAGCCGTCCTGTTCAACGTCGACGAGTTCTCCCGGCTCATGGGGATCATCTTCGGGTTGATCGGGGCCGCCGCGGTGCTCTACTCGTACTCTTCGGCGGCCGAGAACCTGCAGACGGCCTTCGCGCTCGGCTACGTGGGGACCAGCCTGGGCGCCGTCTTCGCCGGCGACTGGTTGAGCATGATCTTCTTCTGGGAGCTCATGGCCGTCACCAGTACGCTGCTGGTCTGGCACCACGGCGGCCCGGCGGTCCGTGCGGGCTTCCGGTACGCCATCTTCCACGGCGTCGGCGGGAGTCTGTTCATGGTGGCCATCGTCTGGCACTACGTCGAGGTCGGGTCGTTCCTGTTCTCGGCGACGGACGGTCTGGTGGCTGGTATCCCGGCGACGCTCGCGGCGCTGGGCATCGGCGTCAACGTCGGGTTCGTCGGCCTCCACACCTGGCTGCCGGACACGTACCCCCGACCGCACGTCGCGGCCAGCGTCTTCCTCTCGGTGTACACGACCAAGACGGGCGTCTATGGCCTGTATCGGGTGTTCCCGGACGGCAGCATCGCCATCGCCTACATGGGCGCGGCGATGGCCGTGGTGGGCGTCACCTACGCGCTGTTGCAAAACGATATGCGTCGGTTGCTCTCCTATCACATCCAGTCCCAGGTCGGCTACATGGTCGCCGGAGTGGGGATCGGCACGGCGCTGGCGACTGCTGGCGCGTTCGCCCACGTCTACAACCACATCCTCTACAAGGCGCTGCTGTTCATGACCGCCGGCGTCGTCATCTCCCGCACCGGCGAAGAGAACCTCAAATACCTGGGCGGGCTCCGCACGGGACTTCCGATCACCGCCATCGCCTTCACCGCCGCGGCCCTGGCCATCAGTGGGTTCCCCGGGTTCAACGGCTTCGTGAGCAAGGGGATGATCACCGCTGCGGCACACTACGAGCACCTCACCGGGATCTACTATCTCCTTCTGGCGGCCGGCGTCGGGACGTTCATGTCGTTCATCAAGTTCGGCTACTACGCGTTCTACCGGAACACCGACCGCGAGTTCTCGGTCTCGAAGGCGAACCCTGGACAGGCAATCGCGATGCTCGGTGTCGCGGCACTGCTGGTGGTGTACGGTATCGTCCCGGACCTGCTGTTCAGTATCCTCCCGGGCAGTACGGCCGACGCCCATCCGTTCACGACCAGCCACCTCCTCGAGGGCTTCGCGCTGGCCGGCCTCGGCCTGGTGGGGTTCGTCGTCCTCAAGAAACCGCTCTCGAAGGTCGGTGCGGTCCCCGACGTGGACGCGATACTGAACCCGCTGGTCTTCTACGGGACCCGAACGGTCGTTCGCGGGCTGACGGAGACGTACGCCGCCGTCGACCGGGTCGTCTCCAGTGGCTCCTACGCCATCGCCGGGATTATCGTGAATCCGTATCCGTTCCTCGAGCGAGTCGCGCGGTCGCTGGACGAAGAAGACGTCTCGGTGCTCCCCGGCAGTCTCCAGGCGACCATCGGCACCAGCATCCTCCTGATGGTCGTCATTCTGGGCGGTGTGCTGGTCGGCGTCCTGAACTGATCCGCCGGGTCAGTCGAAACAGCTCGCCAGTTCGCTCGCGACGCGGCGGCCGAGTTCGGCCTTCGTTCCCTCGAAGGACTCCACGTCGTCAGCGTGAACGAACTGGACGCGCGTCTCGTCTTTTCCCATGACTGCGGCGTCGTTCGCGACGACGAAGTCCAGAGCCACTCGCTCGAGGAGTTCTCTCGCGACCTCGACGGTCGCCTCGTCGTCGTTCGCCTCGGCCTTGAACCCGACCATCGTGAGGGCCGGGTGCGCCTCGCGGATCGAATCGATGAGCTTCGGTGTCGGCTCGAGGTCGAGTGTTATCTCCTGGCCCGAGCGGATCTTCTCGGTCGCGGCGTCGACGGTGTAATCGGAGATGGCCGCTGCCGAGACGAGGGCGTCGGCGCTCTCGACCGCGTCGGAGACCGCGTCGAGCATCTCCGCGGCGGTCCGAACCCGTCGAACGTCGGCATAGGGAACGTCCGGCCCGTCGTGGACCAGGACGACGTCAGCCCCCAGGGCGTAGCAGGCCTTCGCGACGGCCCGCCCCGTCTTCCCCGACGCTCTGTTGGACAGCACCCGGACCGGGTCGATCGGTTCCGAGGTCGCTCCGCTCGTGATCACGACCCGTCTGTCGGCCAGTGGTCGGTCGCCGAGAGCCCGCGCCGTCTCCAGCACGATGGCTTCCTCGGTAGCGATCTTCGCCTTGCCCTCCTCGAGACGCGGGTCGACGAAGTCGACCCCCCAGGACTCCACGCGGTCGATGGCGTCGAGGACGCCGGGGTGATCGTACATCGGTTCGTGCATCGCCGGTGCGACGACGACCGGGACGTCCGCCCCCAGCGCCGTGGTCGCCGTCGTCGTGACCGGACTGTCGTCGATGGCTGCGGCGATCTTCCCGATGGTGTTCGCCGTGGCCGGGGCCACGAGGAAGACGTCGGCCCAGCCCTCCCGTCCACAGAGTTCGACGTGTTCGACGGCCCCGGTTATCTCCGTCGCGACCGGATTGTCGGTGGCGAACTCGACGGCCCACGGGTGGACGATTGAGCGGGCGCTGTCGGTCATCACCGCTCGTACGCTGGCCCCCTGGCGACGCAGTTCGTGGGCGAGTTCCACGGTCCGCACGGCGGCGACGCTCCCGGTGACCCCGAGCGCCACGTTCGTTCCCTCGAGCATTCGCCTTGCACTTTGCCGCGACGTACTTTAAAGGTGAGTACCTGTGGCGGTCGATATGCCTTTGACCCGTCCGCAAAAATAGCGGACCGTGAAAACCATCGAGGTTACTACGACCGTCGACCGCCCGCCCGAGGTGGTCTTTCCGTTCCTCCAGGATTTCACGGGATATGCGAAGTACTCGAAGCACCTCCGCGGGGTGGGGGTCGACGGTGACGGCGGCGTCGGGACGCGGTATCGACTCCGATTCGGCTGGTGGAAGTTGACCTACGACGCGTACACGAAGGTCACGGACGTCGAGGCGCCGAACGTCCTCGAGTGGGCGGTCATCAGAGACATCGATGCCAACGGCCGGTGGGTCGTCGAACCGACGGACGACGGCGAGGGGTCCACGGTCTCCTTCGTCGTCACCTACGATCCCTCGTCCGTCTCGGCCGGGATGCTCGACGTTCCGGCCCTGGTTCCTCTCGACTGGGTCGTCGAGAAGGCGATCGGGTTGATCGAGGCGGAGGGGCGACGGGTCGTCAGACGCGTGGTCGCCGACCTGGAGGGCGAAGCGCGCCCGGTCGAGCTCACCGTCGAATATCACTGACGTCGACGGTACTACAGCGTGTAGTCGTTCTCGCCGTCTTCCGAATCGAGGACGGCCGTGAGGAGGTCGACGACCGCGACGACGTCGTCCTCGTGTGCGACCTCTGCGGGGGTGTGGAGGTACCGCGTCGGAACCGAGATGGCGCCGACCGGTTTCGCTCCCGCGGTGTTCTGGAAGCCGGCCGTGTCGGTGCCACCGGCAGGGAGGATCTCGATCTGATAAGGAATGTCCTCCGTCTCGGCGACCGTCTGGATGCGTCTGTGGACCTTTGGATTGGTGATGACACTCGAGTCCTTGAGCTTGACGCCGGCGCCCTCGCCGAGCACGGTCACGTAGTCCGCTTCCTTCTCGATCTGTGGCACGTCGTTCGCGACCGTCGTGTCCACGGCGATGGCCAGGTCCGGGTCGAGGTCGACGCCGAGGGCGGTCGCGCCTCTGAGACCGACCTCTTCCTGGACCGTCGCCGCGAAGTGGACGGTCACCGCGGGCGAGACCCGTTTGGCCGCCTGAAGCATCGCGTACAGGCTCACCCGGTTGTCGATGGACTTCCCGGTGAGGGTCGAACCAACTCGTTCGGTCCGCTGGGCCATGGTCACGAGGTCGCCCTTCGAGACCCGATCCTCGACCTCGTCCGCGCTCATGCCGAGGTCGATGAAGACGTCCTCGACCGCATCGTCCTCCTCGAGGTCCTCCTCGTCGAGGGTGTGAGGGGGTGGCGACCCGATGACGCCCGGCAGGTCGCCTTCGTCCGCGTGGACGGTCACGCGCTGTGCGCGGAGGATGCGTGCGTCCCAGCCACCGAGCGCGTCGACCTGGAGGAACCCCTCGTCGGTGACGTGCCGGACCATGAATCCGATCTCGTCCATGTGGGCCGCGACGACGACCTCGTACTCCGGGCGATCCGCTCCCTCGATGGTCCCGACGACGTTCCCCATCGTGTCGCTTCTGACTTCGTCGACGACTCCGTCGAACTCCCGTCGAACGATCTCGCGGATACGGTCTTCGTACCCCGGTGCACCGCTGGTCTCCGTCAATTCACGGAAGAGGTCGACGTCGCGTACCATGGCCCAGTTTCGCGTCGCCACCGCTATCAAATCAGCGTTCCAGCGTGGCTCAGGTCTCCCGGTCGATGACGAACCGGGTGAACGCTCGCAGGTCGTCTTCGACACCGGATTCGAGGTCGAGGCCATCGAGATGGTCGCGGGCGTCGGCGGCCATCTCGAGGGCCCGGTCTCTCGCGTATTCGACGCTGTCCGTCGCCTGCAGGATGTCGATCGCCTCGAGGATATCGTCGTCGGAGACCGAATCGGCGGTGAGGATCGCCTCCAGACGGTCGGACTGCTGGTCGGTCCCCGCCTGGACCGCGTGGATGGTGAGGAGGGTCCGTTTCCCCTCGCGGATGTCGTTCCCGAAGGCCTTGCCGAACTCGCCGGCCTCGTCGAGGGAGTGTTTCACATCGAGGATGTCGTCGCCGATCTGGAACGCGATCGACAGCGACTCCGCGTAGCGCGCCAGTGCCGTCTCGACCGCATCGGACTGGTCGGTGACGATAGCGGCCAATCGACCGGCGATGCGCCCGAGACAGCCGGTCTTGCACGCACTCATCTCCATGTACTCGTCTTCGGTGATGTCGATCGCACGCCGGTTGTGCCAGACGATGTCAGTGCCCTGTCCGAGATGGGTTCGGTTCAGTTCGTGGCTCAGCATCTCGTAGACGGCCAGTTGGCGTTCGGGCGGAAGGTCGGCCGGGTTCCGGGCGACGATCTTCAGCGGGATGAAGTAGAGGGCGTTCCCGGCGTTGAGCGCGACGTCGGTTCCGTACCGCAAGTGGATGGCCTCCTCCCCGCGACGGAGGGTGGCATCGTCTTCGACGTCGTCGACGATGATCGTCCCCGTATGAAGGATCTCCGGGATGGTCGCGTAGGGGAGGTACTCCTCTGGGTCCTCGCCGAGTCCCTCTACGAGTTTCACGAACAGCACGGGTCGCCAGCGCTTCCCACCGCGGTCCAGTAGATCCCAGGTCGGCTCGACGAGCCCCTCGTTCAACGCGTCTGTGTCGTAGGTGAACCGTGGTTCGCCGAACAACTCGCCGAAGTCCGCTGCGGTCATCTCGCGGGCCAGGAGCCGTTCTATCTCCTCGTCGACGATCGGCCGCCACGTGGACAACGCTTCCCGCATATGGCGGTGGAGACGCCTGCTGCGGGTAAAAAACTTGCATTCTGGACCCGGAAGTTTCACAATACTTTTCGGTCGCCCAGTCGAGGATGACAGTATGTCCGTCAAAGAAGACCTCCGCGAGCAGTTCACCGAGGCGTTCGAAGGTGCCGACTACCCTGTCAACAACCAGATGGACCTCGTCCCGGCCCTGCCGGACGGCCCCTCGACGAAGTTCACGTCGGACGACGTCTCGCTGACCGCGATGGAACTGGCGACGAAACTGGGCAGCGAGGCGAACTTCCCCTACGAGGACGTCGACAGTCTGGTCGAGGACGTCATGAGCGCCCTCGAAGCAGAGGACATCGTCTGAACCAGGCTCAGTTCTCGCGATCGAAGGTCGTCCGCGATACCGGCGTCCTGACGATATCGAGTGGGTTCCCCCACGAGAGTTCGATGGGTTCGTGTGCGGGGACCGGTCCTACTTCCTCGTCGTCGATCAAAAGCGATACCCCGGTGTCGTCTCTCGCCACGGTCAGTGATATCGGTGGTTCGAGTACCCACTGTGACTGTTCGATCCGGAATGGACCGATCGGCACGACTGCCACCCCCGAGGTCTCGGGGCCCAGCACGGGGCCGCCCGCGGCCGTGACGTAGCCGGGCGTCCCCACCGAGGTCGCCACGACGACCCCGTCGGCTCGCACCTGATCGACCGTCTGTGTTCCGCCGCGGAATCGGTTCCCGATGGCGAACTCCGAGATCTTCGCTGGCTCTTCGGTGACGACCATGACGTCCATCAGCGCCGCATAGCTGTCGTCTTCGACGGTGACCACGAGCAGCGGCCGTTCTTTCGTCTGCAACGTGCCGGTCACGAGCGACCGGATCGCCTCGTCCAGATCCGCGGCGGCGACGTCCTCGACCCCGCTCCCGACCTCGACCGGAAGGACGGGGACGTCGACGTCGGCTCTGACGAGCGAGAGGAGTGCCGACTCGCCCGCCACGACCATCACGTCGACGGTGGCCGTCGGCGTCTCGACGACGGACCCCAGGCCACCTGCCTCTCGCACGCTATCGACGATAGCCGCCGCGTCGTCGCCGACGACGCCGATCTCGGACTGTGGATCAGTCCGACGCTCGCTGTTCATCGTCTTCGGAAAGGAGGCGGGTCACAAAAAGCCCGATGGGTTCAGTACGGCCAATCGCCGGTGACTTTCATGCCTTCGGCCATGTCCTCCGCTTCGAGAGCCGCGGCGATGTCGTCGGGTGACGCGTGATCGATCGAGAACTCTCCCTCGGCGAGTCGGACGACGAGCGCCGTAAGCAGGATGGCCTGTTCGCGGAACGTGCGCCGTTCGAGTTTGTCCAGCGTATCCCCGTAGGTGTGCCCCCAGCCACGTCCCTCGTCGTCGGTCCGACTGGTGACGTGGTAGCCGGGGACGCCCCATTTGACGTACTGCCAGTGATCGCTATGCGGGCCCTGTTCGGGCGTGGTATGTATCGGGTGTCCGAATTCGTCGGCGACGTCTGCCGCGACGGCGCGCAACGCGTCGAAACCGTGGGTATAGGCGGAGAGGGTCCGCGCCTGGACGACACCGTCCAGGTTGAGTATTGCCTTGATACTGTCCCGGTCGCGGTTTCTGGCGTCGTAGCCCGAACCGACCAGTCCGACCTCCTCGGATCCGTAGGCGATGAAGTGGACCTTCGTATCGAGGTCGTCCTCGCGGTCGGCGAGCGCCCCGGCGAGTTCGACCACCATCGCGGTTCCAGCCCCGTTGTCCAGCGCCCCTTCGGCGATGTCGTGGGCGTCCACGTGACTCGTCACGAGGACCTCCTCGTCGGTATCCGGTCCCAGTTCGGCGTGGACGTTCTGACTGGTCGCGTCGCCGATGTCGGCCTCGACGGCGAGGGCGACCGTCTCTCCATCGAAGCGACGGCCCAGTCGTTCCCCGACTTCCTTCGAGACGCCGACGGCCGGTATTCGCCCGATCGGATCGTCGTCGTTGCCGACGCTCCCGGTCGGTGGGAGACAGCCTTCGTAGTGGTTCTTGAACACGAATCCGGCGGCGCCGTCGCGAACGGCATAGTAGTACTTCTCCCGTCGGTGGATGAACCGGTCGTACCAGTCCGGGACGTCCGAGGAGACCATGACGATAGCCCCCTCGACGTCGGCCTCCTCGAAGTCCCGGGGGAGTCCGTGGCCCAGGTCGACGAACCGACCGCTTACTGCCTCGGCGGGACTCCGGGGGAGCGCGATACACGCCGCTTCGCCGGCGGGTGTCTCCATCGTCGACGACCCGCGTTCCCAGCCCTGGATGGAGAATTCGTCGAGGTGGGCGTCGCGAGCGTACTCTTCGAGTGCGTCCCTGGTCGCCTCGGCGGCCTCGCGTTCGCCGGTCGTCCCGGCCATCCTCGGCCCACCGTCGACCAGCGTCTCGAGGTGATTCCAGCCGACGTCGCTCCGGAAGATGTCGCCGATCCACGCGGTCATGCTCGAAGGGTTTGCCAGCGCGGGCAAAGGTGTTGTGTTGGCCGTCAGTTCCACGCCGTGCCGCTCGCCAGGTCCGTCGGCTCGTCGACCTTCGAGGAGGGACAGACGTCGGCGAGCACGCAGTCCTCGCAATCGGGATTCCTGGCGGTGCAGGTCGCCCGGCCGTGGGAGATGAGCCAGTGGGTCCACAGCTTCCAGTGTTCGCGGGGGACGACCTCCATGAGGTCTTCTTCGATGGCCGCCGGGCGCTCCGCCTCGGTGATTCCGAGGCGTCGAGAGAGGCGCTGGACGTGCGTGTCGACGACGACGCCCTCGGTCAGGTCGTGGCCGTGTTGCAACACGACGTTGGCCGTCTTGCGGCCCACGCCCGGGAGGTCGGTGAGGGCGGTCATCGTATCGGGGACCGCTCCGTCGTGGTCTTCGACGAGCGTCTCGCCGACCCCCTGGAGGTACTCCGCCTTGCTGTTCGGGTAGGTGATCGAGGAGATGACCGCCCGGATCTCGTCCACGTCGGCATCGGCGTAGGCCTCGGCGTCCGGGAATCGCTCGAACAGGGTCTCGGTCACGGCGTTGACCCGCTCGTCGGGGCACTGGGCCGAGAGGATGACCGCGACGAGCAGTTCGAGCCGATTCGAGAAGTCGAGTGAGATGGTCGCGTCGGGGTACTCCGCGGAGAGGCGCTCTACGACCTCGGCGACCTGGGCTTCGCGAGTGTCGCGCGGCGTGGCCATACGCGTCGATGGTCTCTGTGCGGTTTCAACCTCTCGAAGCCGGCAGCCCCAAACCACGAACCGTTAAAGGACACGGTCCCGGAGAGACTCGTATGGGATTGCGACAGCTGTTGGCCGGCCGGGACGACACCACCGTGCTCACCGAATCGGTGGACCCGCGGTTCGAACTCCCGGCGCTCGCGACCGCCGACGAGTCTGCGCCGATGGTCTTCGAGGACGTCGCGGGCTACCCCGACGTCAGGGCGGTCTCGAACCTCGTCTCCTCGCGCGACCTGCTCGCAGACGCCCTCGGCGTCGAACGGGACGGCATCATCGAGGCGATGAGCACGGCGATGGACCACCCGAGACCGCTCGAAGAGCCCGTCGAACCGGCGTTCGACCTGGTCGCGACGGATCCGGTGCTCGACGAGCACGTGCCGATCCCCGTCTTCTACGACGAACACGAACGCCAGTACTTCGCCTCCAGCATCGCGGCCGTCGTGGACCCGGAGACGGGCGTCCAGAACCTCTCTTTCCATCGGACGATGTACGACGGGGGGAACGAACTCGTGATGCGGATGGTCGAACGCCACCTGCACGACATCTACTCGCGGACCGAGGGGCCACTGGATATCGCCATCGTGATGGGCGTGCATCCGGCCGTCGAGCTGGCCGCCGCGACGTCGTTCTCGCCCGAGATGAGTGAACTCGAGATGGCGAACGCGCTCCTCGACGGGGGCCTCGAGGTGGCCGAGATCGACGGTATTCAGGTGCCGGCGGACGCCGAGATGGTGCTTCGAGCACAGATCACCGATGAACGTCGGGAGGAAGGTCCATTCGTGGACCTCTCGCGCACGTGGGACCGCACGCGCGAGCAACCGGTCGTCGAGGTATCGGCACTCTACCTGCGCGAAGACCCGCACGTCAGGATCATCGTTCCCGGGCAGACCGAACACGCCCACCTGATGGGCGTCCCCCAGGAACCACGCATCTTCACCATCGTCGAGAACACCATCCCGACGGTCCAGTCGGTCGTCCTCACGCCGGGCGGATGTTCGTGGCTCCACGGGGTCGTCCAGATCGACAAACGTCGCGAGGGTGACCCGAAGAACGCGGGGATGGCCGCGCTGGCCGGTCATCCCTCCATGAAGAAGGTGACCGTCGTCGATGGGGACGTCGACCCGGCGGACCCCCAGCAGGTGGAATGGGCCGAAGCGACGCGGATGCAACCGGACCGGGACATCACGACTATCGAGCACGCGAAGGGGTCGTCACTCGACCCGTCCCAGGACTACGAGGAGGGCGTGCTCACGAAGTGGATCGTCGACGCCACCGTGCCGGAGAACCGCGACCCGGCCGACTTCCGCGAGGTACGGGTCCCCGGGACCGACGACGTCGACATCGAGGACTACCGGTGATATCATGGCAATGAATCTGACCGCCGACGAGGAGGCACTGCTCGAATCCGACAACCCGGCCGTCCGAAAGTCGATGGAGCTGCTCGTCCGCCTCGGCGACATCTACGGCGCCGAGGAGATGGTCGAGATCGCCTCGGCACAGGCGTCGGGCATCTCCTACAAGTCGATCGGCGATCCAGGGGTCGAGTTCCTGGAGGGGTTCGCCGACGAGGGGGCCGAGGTCAGCGTCCAGACCTTCGCCAATCCGGCGGGGATGGACATCGATCGGTGGGAGGAGATGGGCGTCAGTCCCGAGTTCGCCGAGAACCAGCGCCGCATCCTCACCGCCCTTCGCGAGATGGGCGTCACCCTCTCCTTTACCTGCACGCCGTACCTGTCGGGGAACCTGCCGCGACGGAACCAGCACATCGCGTGGGCCGAATCGTCGGCCGTCTCCTTCGCAAACTCCGTCGTCGGCGCCAGGACGAACCGCGAGGGCGGCCCGTCCGCGCTCGCCGCAGCTATCACGGGCCGGACACCGAAATACGGACTCCACCTGCCCGAGAACCGGCGGGCGACCCACCACGTCGACGTGGACGCGTCGCTCGACACCCAGGCCGATTTCGCGGCGCTCGGGTCCTGGACCGGACGTATCGTCGAGGACGAGATCCCCTACTTCTCGGGTATCGACGACGCCACCACCGACGACCTCAAGGCGCTCGGCGCGGCGATGGCCGCCACGGGAGCGGTCGCGCTCTACTTCGTCGAGGACATCACGACCGACGACGCTCCACCGGCGGCCGTGGAATCGCTGGTCTTCGAGTCGACCGATCTGGCGGACGAATACGATGACCTCACCGACACCGAGGATTCGGACCTCGTCGTCTTCGGCTGTCCGCACTCCTCCGTCGAGGAGATAGAGCGGATCGCCGACCGCGTCGACGGAGAGACCATCGAGGGCGACATGTGGGTCTGCACGAGTCGCTCGAACAAGACGTGGGCCGACCGCCAGGGCTACACGGAGACCATCGAAGCGGCCGGGGGAACCGTCCTCAGCGACACCTGCAACGTCGTCGCGCCCATCGAGGAGATGGGCTACGAGTCGACCGCGACCGACTCGGCCAAGGCGGCGACCTATCTCCCAGGGTTCGGCAACCAGCAGGTCAAATTCGGCGACAAGCTCTCCCTCCTCGAGGAGGTGACGAAATGAGCGCCGAAACGTACGACGGACGAACGATCGCCGACGGTGCCGCCACTGGGACGGTCCTCCGATCGACTGAACCCATCAGTTTCTACGGGGCCGTCGACATCGAATCAGGCGAGTTCATCGAGGAGGGTCATCAGCTGGAAGGCGAGAACGTCGCCGATACGGTGCTCGTGTTCCCGCGCGGGAAGGGGTCGACCGTCGGTTCGTACGTCCTCTACGGGCTCGCCAAACGCGACAATGCCCCCGCTGCCATCGTCAACGCCGAGACGGAGACGATCGTCGCGACGGGCGCCATCCTGGGCGAGATCCCCTGCGTGGACGGCATCGACGTGAGCGAACTCGAGGACGGCGACCGGGTCACCGTCGACGCCGACGCCGGTACCGTGACCGTCCTGGAGGAGTGAGCGTGGCGCGGATCGTCCTGGGCGTCTCCGGCGCCTCGGGGACCGAACTGGCCCTCAGAACGGCCGCGGCCCTCGCCGACCACGTCGAGGTCCACACGGTCGTCACCGACGGCGCGAAGGCGGTGATGGAGTACGAGACCGATACGCGGGCGGCGACGATGGGCCGTCTCGAATCGCTCTCGACGGCGGTCTACGACGAGGACGAGTTCGGTGCGTCCATCGCCTCGGGCACCTTCGAGACCGAGGGGATGGTCGTCGTCCCGTGTTCGATGAACACGCTCGCGAAGGTCGCTGCGGGGTTCTCCGATACGCTGTTGACGCGGGCGGCCGACGTGACGCTCAAAGAGGACCGCCAGCTCGTCTTCGTTCCGCGGGAGTCCCCGCTGAGCGAGGTCCACCTCGAGAACATGCAGACGGTCGCCAGCCGGGGTGTCACCATCGTCCCGCCGATGCTCGGTTTCTACTACGAGCCCGACGACATCGACGACGTCGTCGATCACGTGGTCGGCAAGATCCTCGACCGGTTCGACCTCTCTTACGACGGTTTCGAGCGCTGGTCCTGAACCGGTCGCCGGGTCACCGGCGGGATTCGCCGGGGATGTGCGACCCGTGATATTTATGCGACCGACGCCCGCGCCCTGTGATATGAAAGCCACCGCGCGCGCCCATCCGATCCAGGGGCTCGTGAAGTACCACGGCATCCGCGACGACGAGCTCCGGGTGCCCTATCACGACAGTATCAGCGTCTCCACGGCCCCGAGTGCAACGGTGACGACGGTCGAATTCGACCCGAGCCTCGACGAAGACGTCTACCTCGTCGATGGCGAGGAACTCGCGGGCAACGGTGCGGAACGTCTCGACGCGGTCGTCGAGTACGTCCGCAGTCGTGCGGAAGCCGAGTACGTGGATGCCCCGGTACGCCTGGAGAGCGAGAACTCGTTTCCGGCCAACGTCGGCCTCGGTTCGTCCTCGTCGGGCTTCGCGGCTGCCGCGATGGCGCTCGTCGAGGCGGCGGGCCTCGACCTGGGTCGGCCGGAGATCTCGACCATCGCGCGCCGGGGGTCGACCTCCGCGGCGCGCGCGGTGACGGGTGGATTCTCGGACCTCCGCGCGGGCATGAACGACGAGGACTGCCGCTCGCACCGCATCGAGACGGCCCTCGAAGACGAGCTCCGGATCGTCATCGGCCTCGTGCCGACGTACAAGGAGACCCAGCAAGCACACGACGAGGCCGAGGACAGTCACATGTTCGAGGCCCGTCTCGCGCACGTCCACCGGCAGTTGGCCGACATGCGCGATGCGATCCGCTCTGCGGACTTCGACCGCGCCTTCTCGCTCGCCGAACACGACACGCTCAGCCTGGCCGCGACGACGATGACGGGGCCGGCCGGGTGGGTCTACTGGCAACCGGAGACGCTCGCCATCTTCGAGGCCGTCCGGGAACTCCGCGAGGACGGCGTTCCGGTCTACTTCTCCACCGATACCGGTGCGACGGTGTACGTGAACACGAAGGCCGACTACGTCGACCGCGTCGAGGACGTCGTCGCCGCACAGGGCGTCGAGACGATGACCTGGGAGGTCGGCGGGCCGGCCCAGATCCTCGACGAGAACGCGGCACTGTTCTAGCGGAACAGCGGTTCGTCAGTCAGCAGGTTCGTCATACCCCGTTCGCGGGCGTACTCCACGACGTCGAGATACTCCTCGGCGCTCACTCGGCGGTCGATCTCTTCGTAGCGGCCGTCTCGACCGACCCGATAGGCCGGGCGGTACTGCGCCATCAGATTGCAGTACGTCTCCGGCGATATCTCCTCGACGAGGAAGTCGACGATCCGTTTCGCGTTCTCCGCGAATCCGGGTACGACGAGGTGGCGGACGAGCAGACCACGAGTGGCGAGTCTATCCTCGTCGACCTGGAGGTCCCCGACCTGTCGGTGCATTTCCCGAAGGGACGCACGCGCGCTATCCCAGTATCCGCTCGCCCGCGAGTACCGGCGGCCTGCCGCGTCGACTGCCCATTTTACGTCGGGCATGTAGATGTCCACGAGGCCGTCGAGATCGCGGATTACTCCCTCGTTCTCGAAGCCACCACAGTTCCAGACGACCGGGATGGATAGCCCGTCGTCCCGGGCCAGAACGATCGCTTCGGCCAGACTCGGGGTGACGTGGGTCGGGGTGACGAAATTGACGTTGTGACACCCCTGCGATTCGAGGTCGAAAGCGATATCGGCTATCTCGCGGGGCGTCCGCTCGGTCGTGTCCCGAGCATGCTGGCTGAGTTCCCAGTTCTGGCAGAAGACGCAGTCGAGATTGCAGTTCCCCAGGAAGATGGTGCCACTGCCGGCGGTCCCGCTCAGCACCGGTTCCTCCCCGAAGTGGGGACCGTGGGAACCGACCGACGCCGTATCGTCCTCCCGACACCGTCCCAGCTCACCGGCCGTTCGGTCGACGTGGCAGTCGTGGGGACAGCAGTCGCAGTCCTCGTAGCGGTCGCGGAGTCGTTCGACCTGTCGCTCGCGCTCGGCTCGTGTCGTATCGTTCCAGGTCGATGCGTCCCCCATGGGCTCCTGTAGGACCCACACGGGCCTAAGCTGTTGGTTCCGCGATTAGTTTTTGCGACTGGGACCCCTACCGTCGAGCATGTCGACCGGTTCGCTGGGGACGGGTGTCCTCGCGGAGTTGTGGGAGTCGGCGAGTGACGGGCGCGTCCAGTGTACCGCCTGTGCCCACCGGTGTACTCTCGATCCGGGACAGCGCGGCATCTGTGACGTCCGGATGAACGTGGCCGGCGAACTCCGGTTGCTCACCTACGGGACGGTCTACGACAAGCCCTTCGGGCCACCCGGGACGGCCGATCCCATCGAGAAGAAGCCGCTGTATCATTACAAACCCGGAACTCGCGTCCTCAGTTTCGGCGGGGCGTCGTGCAATTTCGCCTGTCAGTTCTGCCAGAACCATCACATCGCGTTCGCCGACCCCGAAGACCTCGAGCTGCGGGACGTCTCGCCGGCGGAGGCCGCGAGTAGCGCGACCGACCAGCACTGCGAGAGCGTCGCCTGGACCTACAACGAACCCACCATCTACGCCGAGTACGTCCGCGACGGGGCGCAGGCGGCGAAGGACGAGGGTCTCGGGACCGTCATCGTGACGAACGGCTACTTCACCGAGGAGTTCGCCGACCTCCTCGCGCCGGTTCTCGACGCCGCGAACGTCGACATCAAGGGATTCCGTGAGCGCCCCCACGTGAAGTACATGGGCAGCAGACTGGCGCCGACGCTCCGGGGCGCGGAGTACCTCGTCGACCGCGACGTCCACGTCGAACTCACGTATCTGACCATCCCGGACCTCAACGACGACCCCGAGGAGATTCGGGACTTCGCCGAGTGGGCGTACGGTCTCGACCCGACCATTCCCGTCCACTTCACCCGCTTTCACCCCGACTACGAGATGCAAGACCGCCCCTCGACGCCGATAGCGACGCTCGAGGAGTCACACGAAATCGCGACGGACGTCGGTCTGGAGTACGTCTACGTGGGTAACGTTCTCGGCGCGACGTACAGCGATACCGTCTGTCCCGATTGTGGCGAGACGTGGATCAGTCGGCAGGGATTCGACGCCTCTATCGTGACCGATCTCTCGGAGCCCTGCCAGTGTGGTCGCGAGAAGGACATCGTTCTGTGAACGTCCCCTGACCGACTCCATCCCGGTAGGTACAAGGGACGAAGCCACCGATTTGACAGGCATGCTCGGAAAGGTCAGTCCCGAGGACCTCGCGGCACACGTCTTCGGGCGGACCGGTGCACCGGACGATTCGGTGATCCAGGGACCCGCGTACGGCGAGGACGCCGCCGCCATCTCGGTTCCGGAGGGGACGCTGGTGGTGAACAGCGACCCGATATCGCTCGCGGTCGGCCACGTCGGCACCCTCGGTATCAACGTCGCCTGCAACGACGTCGCTGCCTCGGGGGCGGACCCCCGGTGGCTCACGGCCATGATCTTCCTCCCTGGTGAATCGGATACCGGCGTCGTCCTCGAGGAGATAACCACCCAGCTCCACGAGACGGCGCTCGAGCGCGATGTCACCATCGTCGGCGGCCACTCGGAGTACAACTCCTCCCTCGACCGACCCCTCCTCTCGCTGACCTGCATGGGAATGGCCGACAGATTCGTTCCAACCGGCGGGGCGAATCCTGGCGATCACGTTATCCTGACCAAGGGAGCGGCGATCGAAGGGACGGCCATCCTCGCGACGGACTTCACCGAAGCGCTTCGATCCGCCGGCGTCGAGGAGGCGGTTATCGACCGTGCCAGTCGGTTCTACGACGACCTGAGCGTCGTTCCGGAGTCGGCGATCCTCCGCGAAGTGGCGACTGCGATGCACGACCCCACTGAAGGCGGTCTCGTCGACGGCCTCATCGAACTCGCGAGCGCCTCGGGCGTCTCCATACGAATCGACACCAGCGCGATTCCGATTCGCCCCGAGACGGTCGCCGTGACCGAGGCCGTGGCCGTCGATCCACTCCAGATATTCGGCTCCGGTGCGCTCGTCGCGACGGTTCCGCCGGAGGCGGTCTCTGGAATGCTCGAATCGCTCGCGGCAGCAGGTATCGAGGCGGCGGACGTCGGGACCGTCGAGGAGCAGTCCGAGGTCCCGCTGTCCCTCGACGACCGGGAGGTCGCCGAACCAGTCCGAGACGACCTGTACGCGCTCTGGGAGTGAGGACCCGCCACTCTGCGCGGTGACGTTTCTGACCCAGACCGGGTGTCATCTCGACGGTGCGCCGGGACTGAACGAGTGGAAACAGCGACAGCACCGGTGGAGGTCGTCCTCCTCGAGCGTGTGTCCGAAGTATATCCCGCCGGTCGGAATCTCCCGGACGAACAGCGAACTGCCGCAGTTGGGACAGCTCGGCGTGCCTGCCATCGGGACCGGATTCGCGTGCTGGATACTTCTGTCTGGTCCCCGTGTCGAACCCTGCCTGGTCAAGCGACTCCCGGGGATGGCATCACTTCGCGCCACGGACCACGTGGGAGTACTTCATGAGGGCGACGAAGAACCCGCCGCCGAAGGCGTTGCCGATGGTCGCCAGCACGAGGAATGCGAGATAATCGGCGATAGTGACGGCTGGCGACATGAAGAGACCGAAGAGAACCTCCACGTTCCCGGCGATGGAGTGTGGGAGGTGGAAGATGCCGATGGTCGCCGTGACGATCCAGACGATCAGCAATCTGCTGGTCGTCTCCTGGGCCGCGGTGACCAACCACGCCAGCAGCCCCATCAACCACCCCGCGAAGACGCCCGCGACGAACAGCCACAGGAGATCGTGAGTGACGAGTTTGAGCGCGATGGTCTCGAACGCCTGCGGGTCGATGACGCCGAGTTCCGGCATCAGGATGATGGCGAGGGCCGTGAAGGCGATACCCCCCACGATGTTGCCGACGTACACGAGACCCCAGAGTCGTCCAAGCTGGCGGAGTGAGGCCTGTCCATCGAGGACCGGCATCACCGCCAGCGTCGTGTGTTCGGTGAACAGTTCCGAGCGGCCGAGGATCACGAACATGAAGCCGACCGAATACGCACTCGCGAGTAGTATCTCTGTCGTCAGGTCACCGAAGCTCCCGGGAGAGAGCGTCAGTATCGCCGCCATGAGCAACGGGCCGAAGCCGATGTCGAGGCCGGCGGAGAGCCCCGAGAGCAAGAGCCCGGACCACTCGCGGTTCATCTCGTGGACGCCGCTATCGATCAGCGAATCCAGCACGTCTCGGGTCGTCTTCTGTTCTCCCTGTGGTGTCTCCGAAGTTTGCTCGTTTGCCACTGGTGGAAGCCTCGACTCATATCAAAGAGGCTACGGGTGCTCAAAGTGTTCTTCGATTTCCGTGCCTGCTGTGGATTCGGAGTGCAGTCGTCACTTCGAGGGAAACAGTTCGACCGGTCTACCGGTCGTCACTCGCTGGGTGGCGACGAATTTATCGTGCATCGAACAGACGAGCGTTCCGACGATCGCAGCTCCGATGCCCGCCACCCCGACTGGGGAGAGCAACAGATTGCCGGCACCGGTGAGATAGACCAGCGATAGCGACGCAACCGCATTGAACGACCCGTGAAAGAACGTCGGTGCCAGTGCCGTCTCAGCCCGCAGGGTCAGGTACGTGAATATCGGCGACGCGGCGACCGTCCAGATCGTCATCACCACGATGCCCAAACGCGGCGCACCGGGGAAGTTGTGTCCCTGGACGATGAGCGCCGCGTGCCAGGGCCCCCAGGCCAGCCCCGTGACGAACGAGAGTCGCCAGAACCCGAGCGGGGCGAGTTCGGACAGGAGCAATCCTCGCCAGCCCAGTTCCTCGCCGAGTGCAGCCACCGCGTTGACGGTGAGCCCCGCAATGAGCGCCTGCCCGATCAGCACGACGGCTGGTGGGCCGGGAACCGATTCCAGTGCCGCAAGCGACGCTTCGATCTGCTCCGCTGGGAGTCCCATCTTCGCCAGAAAGACGCCGTAATCGGTGGTGAACGAGACGCCAGGGAAGGTGACACCGATGCCGATCGTCGCGCCGAGCACCGCGAGGGGTGCGAGCCACGCGAGCGCGACCCACCCGAGTCGCCCTCGGTACAGCCCCGTGCCGGCGCGGATCGACTCGTCCCACCGCCACTGGGTCAGGAGGGCAGCGATGGCCGGCGCCCACATGTAGCCCGCGACCACGATCACCGTCGCCGCGATGGACCCGTACTGAACTGGAGACAGGAATAGCACGAGCGCAGTGGTCCACGCGATGGCGAACGTGAGCGAGAGGAACGTCGCCACCTTCCGCCAGTCGACGTCCATGGTAGACGCTATATCAGCACGCTAACACTTGTCGGTTGTGGTTCGACGGCGTGCGACTCGGTGTCCGAATCGTTATCCGGCGGCCGGTACTACTCGGGCGTGACCCCGAACATGGACGCGAAAATCGCTCGATTGCTGGTGCCAGGTATTTTCGTCTCTGTCCTCGGTGCCGTCGTGATGGGGCCGCTCGGCGGTGGTCTTGGGTGGGCCCTGGGTATCGCCGGCGGGGCGGCGTATCACCGGATACGAACGCTGGAAGAGCGGGTTGCGGCGCTAGAAGGACGAGTGTGACGGTGGCTGCTCGGTGGTGAGTCGCGAAGGAATATAGCGGGAGGTAGATTTGGTCCGAATCCAGACGGTCGCTCACTTCGTTCGGGTGCTGCGTCTGGCAGGGTTCAAATCTCCTCGACATATCCCTTCGCTCCGGTACCTCGCAGCCTGACGGCTGCTCGGTGGTGTGTCGCGAAGGAATATAGCGGGAGGTAGATTTGAACTACGTCAGGATGTGCTCGCTCCGCTGCGCGCGCCCTGCCTTATTCAAATCTCTCTTGCATATGTTTTGCTCGCTCCGGATGTCTCGGAGCCTCACGGCTCCTCGACGGTTTGTCGCTCGCAAAAGATAGCGGGAGGTAGATTTGAACTACGCCCGAGAACCTGCGCACAGCGCAGAACCTCGGTCTACTTCAAATCTCCTCTACATATCCCTTCGCTCCGCACAACCTCGCAGCCTGGCGGCTGCTCGGTGGTGTGTCGCGAAGGAATATAGCGGGAGGTAGATTTGAAC
>JBNJDE010000014.1:0-26999 GCA_051744605.1 Halobacteriota archaeon | reverse complement strand
AACACGTTGCGCATCCCCGTGGCCGCCAGGCCCAGCTGTAACTGCTGGTACCAGGCGAACAGGCCGCCCAGGATCAGCAGGCCGAGGAACCCGAGCCAGACTTTCCCGAGCGTTCCGAAGCCGTCGACGGCGACGATGGAGTCGTGCTCACCGGCAGTGTCGACGGCCATCAGTCGTCACCTCCGACGGCCGACTCGGGAACGTGTGGGGTCGGCGGAAGGCCCGCCTCCTCACGTTCGTCCGCGTTCAGCTCGGACTCCATCTTGTCCGCGATCTGTGGCCGACCCGGGCTCATCCCGCCCTGGATGTAGTAGGTCTTCGGCTCCGTCTCCTTGTCCTCCAGGAGGCGGGTGGTGTTGTACTCTTTGACGTACTTCGAGACCGTACTGTTCGGGTCGTCGAGGTCCCCGAAGATACGCGCGTCCGACGGACAGTTGACGACACACGCCGGGTCCAGTCCTTCCTCGACGCGGTGTGAGCAGAAGGTACACTTCTCCGCCACGCCGCGGGGTCGATCGGGAACGTCGCCGGTCCCCTCCTCGGGGGTGTGCTCGGCCTCGCTCCAGTTGAACACGCGGGCGTTGTACGGGCAGGCGGCCATGCAGTAGCGACAGCCGATACACTTGTCGTAGTCGATCTCGACGATGCCGTCCTCGCGGGTGTAGGTGGCGTTGACCGGACAGACCTTGACACACGGCGCGTTCTCGCAGTGCTGGCAGGCCGTCGGCTGGTACCCCATCGAGAGGGTGCCGTCCTCGCCGTTTTCGGGGTAGCCCCCGGCCGGTTTGTCGAGGCTGTCGCCCCCTTCCGTGAGCACGCGGTTCCAGAACTGGCCGTGGCTCACGTTGTTCTCCAGCTTGCAGGAGACCGCACAGGCCTGACAGCCGATGCAGCGTTCCTGGTCGATCACCAGTCCGTATCTCGTCATTGCCGGTCACCCCCCTGGGGGACACCGGTCTGATCGTCAGTGTACATGCTCGTATCGATGTCGTCGGGTGCCGATTCGACCTCGACGCGGACGTCGTAGAAGGCGAAATTCCCGGTGACGGGACTCACGTCGGTGTGGGTGAGGTCGTTGTGGTGACCGCGGACGAAATCGGTGTTGTACCAGCCCTGGTCGGTGTTGACCAGTCCGGGTTGGATCGCGTCGTTCACCTTCGCCTTGACGACCATCTCGCCGCGCTCGTTGTGGACGCGGACGTATTCGCCGTCCTCGATGCCTCGGGCCGTCGCGTCTTTCGGGTTGATATCGAGTTGCGGTTCGGGGTTGATCTCCCGGAGGACTGGCTGATACTCGAATTGGGAGTGGATGCGCCACTTGGAGTGTTTCTGCATGAAGGTTAGTGGATACTCGTCTGCACCCTCCCAGTCCTCGGCCGTCCGACTCTCCACGGGACGGGGAACCTCGAGGGAGATGCCCTTCTCGCTCGGGGCGTCCTCGTCGTAGATCTCGAGTCGGCCGGAGTCCGTGTTGAACTCGCCGGTGTACTTCACCACGGGTGTCGGCTTCTCGACCGTGCCCTGGGCCTTGAGCGTCTCGTAGTCGACGTGTTCGTCGGCCTCGAGCATCGATTCGAGTTCTTCGCTTTTCGTCTCGTGGAAGTACTCGCCGTATCCGAGCTTCCTCGCCAGTCGGCTGTTGATCCAGAAGTCCGACCGCGCCTCCCAGAGCGGATCGTGGGCCTTCGCCCGGTACATGACGTGTGGATGCGTGCTCGGCGACGTCGCGCCCACCTTCTCGAACCAGTGGGCCGCGGGGAGGATGAGGTCGGCGTGCTGGACCGTCGGCGTGTGGTGCATGTCGGCGACCGCGATGAGATCGAGGTTCTCGGCGGCCTCGAGCCACCGCTGTCTGTCGGGTAGCTGGTTCCCGATGAAGTTCGACTCCTGGGCGAACATGACCTTGATCTGGAACGGATCGCCCGATTCCATCCCGGTGAGGATCTTCGTCTGGCGGATGAACTCGTAGCCGGGACTGCCCTCCGGCGCGGTGTAATCGCCGAAGTCCGCGGCGGCGCCGTTGAAATACCCGCCCTGGAACGAGCCGCTACGACCGTAGTCCCCGGTCAACGCGACGAGTACCGCGTAGGCCTGGCCGAAGATGTGTCCGTACTTGTACCGGTCCACACCGAGGCCAGGAACGACCCCGCCGGGCCCGCGCGTCGCGAGCCATTCGGCAGCTTTGCGGATGTTTCCGGCCTGGACGCCGACCGTCTCTTCGATGTCCTCCGGGACGTAGTTCGCCGCCTCCGCTTCGAGTGCGTCGAGTGCGACCCGTCCGGTCGTATCGCCGACCGAGAATTCGCCGGTGAGTGCATACGCCCCTTCGGTCTCGGGCTCCAGGACTTCGACACTCTCGGTCTCCGTGTTGTACGCGACCGCCTTGTCCGCGTCACTGCCCGGGACCACGTCGGCGGCTTTCAACAGCGTATCGTCGGGACCGACGAGTGCGGGTCCGAGCGTGCGCTTACGGAGGAACTCCGCATCGTAGAGGTCGTTCTCGAAGATGTGGTGGATCATCCCGAGCGCCAGGTGGACGTCCTTCCCCGGCTTGACCGGCAACCACAGGTCGGCCTTCGCGGCCGTCCCGGTGTATACCGGGTCGATGACGACCAGTTTGCCGCCGTTCTCGATGGCATCCAGCATCTTCGAGGAGTCCTGCTGGAGTCGACTCGCGAAGATGTCACCGCCCCACGCGATGAGCGTGTTCGCGTTCTTCAGGTCCGATGCCTGGTTGGTCGGTACGTTGAACCAGCCGGCGCCGCCGACCCGGCGGAAGCCCTGTCCGACGTTGATGTCGATGGACCAGTCCATCCGGGTCCCGCCGAACAGCGAGGCCAGACGGGCCTGGTGGTCGCTGGCGGTCCCGTAGTCGCCGGACCCCGACTCGAAGTAGACGCTCTCGGAGCCGTACTCCTCGGCAGCCGCCTCCATCTGCTCGGCCATGTGAGTGAGCGCCTCGTCCCAGCTGATTCGTTCGAATTCGGCGTCCTCGCCCCGCCCCTCGACGTTGGGGTCGTCTGGCGACCAGTCCGTGCGCTTCATCGGGTACTTGAGCCGCGTCGGGTTGTAGATTCGCTGGACGTGTGAGAGACCGAGCGTACACCCGCGTTTGTACTCCCGGTTCTCCGGGATTCCCGGCTCCGTCTTCTTCACGCGACCGTCTCTGACGTGAACTTCGATCGGACAGCGACCCCGACAGTTCGGGGCACAGGAGTTCGGGAGTACCTCGTCCTCGCCGACGTAGTTCTCTACCGTTTTCCGCTGCTCCTCGGTGAGTTCGTCGAGAGTAGCGAAACTGCCGCCTCCGAGACCGAGCCCCGCTGCCGCTGCGCCCGTCGAACGCAGGACGGACCGACGAGTCACGCCCTCCTCGTCGCTACCGGACATCGCGGTCCACCCCGTTCGACGCGTCGACGACGCGGTTCGTTCCGTGCCTGCTGACAATTTGATGTGCCTTCATTACGTCTCCAGGAATTCCTAGCGGGGTCTCGTGCCTGCGGTCGATGCCTGATAATCAGGTTCTTCAAGTGGGGGGGGGATACTGCACCCGACAGCGAAAACACACGTTGGGGCGGGACGAGCGCCGATCGACTACTGGAACAGGTCTTTCGTGATCTTCGATTCGGCCACGCCGAGTCGCTCCGAGCAGGTCTGTTTGGTCACGCCGAAGACCTCGGCGACGTCCTGGAGCGAGACCTTCCGATGACGGTCGTAGTAGCCCGCTTCGACCGCATACTGCAACATCTCGCGTTCCTTCTCCGTGAGTCGACTCGTATCGAAGACGCGGAACGCGGGGGCGTGTTCGTCGTCGTCGACGGTCGTGAGTTTCCGGATGCGAACCGTCCGACCGGTCTCGCGGATGTCCGAGACGAGGTCGCGGAGCGTCTCGCGGTCGGGGACGTAGGTCTCGGAGATGGTGACGCTGTCATCGATCCTGATGTCGAGTACGCGCTGGAACGACCCGTGCTTCCAGAACGCCGGACAGGAGCAGTTAGCGACCGGTTGGTTGAATCTGACCTTGGTGCAGTCTTCTCCGTCCGGGCAATCGCTGAGCTCGACCTCGATGAAACACGTCCCGTCGTGATGGTCGACGGTGATCTGCTGGGGGTCGTCGCTCAGACTGGTGAACAACGGGCAGGAGGTGTCCTCGGGAATCCCGAGTTCGAACTCGACGCGAAGTCGGAGTGGCTCGGACGTCGATTCGGTGCTCGATGATGATGGGGTAGACATGGTACGTGTTTCGAACGGACCGGTCTCAGTACTCTCTCGGACCGATGTAGGCACAGTAGGTGGATAAGTCCGAGCGGGCTTCCCAGCTTCCGGGAATCTTCACGGCCCTTCGACTCAGACCTCGCCGGCCATCGCGGTGAACAGTCGGTCGTGGAGTTCGTCCATCGAGACGCCATCTGACGGCCCGATACCGTTCATGTGGTCGATGGAGACCTGTCCGCCGCCCATCCGGGCGTGGCCGCCACCGCTCGCCATCGGGATGTCACCGAGGACGTGCTCCAGGATGCGACCCATGTGGACGCGGTCGTCGCGTGACCGGCCCGAGAGGAAGAGCGTCCCGTCTTTTCGACCCGAGACGACGACGGCCGTGACGCCCTCGAGGTGGAGTAGTTCGTCCGCCGCCTGCGGAATGGCGTCGACGTTCGAGAGTTCGCCGACGTGGCTCACGGCGAAGGGGTTTGTGACCTCCCGTCCGGTGATCGCCCGTGCCTTGACCTCGAGCGTCTCGGCGTCCACCTGCGGGTTCGCGATCCGATCGAGGAGGTCCGAGTCGATCCCTCTGGAGAGGTACGCGCTCGCCTCGAACTCCGCCGGCGAGGCGCCGTTCGTCAGGTGACTGGTATCCGCGAGGATGCCGTAGAGCAGTCCCGAGGCGATCTCGGGCGGAATGGGCTCCCTGTCGTCGTTCGTCGAGTCGCCGGCGTCGTATCCGAGTGAATCGAGGTACTCCGCGAGGATGGTCGATGCCGCGCCGTACTCGGGGCGGACGTCGGTGAACCGCTTGCCTTCGCCCGACCCCGGATGGTGGTCGATGACTGCAGCTGGGCGAATGCGTTCGGCGCCATCGAACCCCCGCGGTTCGTTGTGATCGACGAGAATCACCCTGTCGGATGCGATGTCCTCGGCGCTCTCGATCCGTTCGAGGTCGAGGTCGAGGACGGTCCGGAACGATCGGTTCTCCTGATGGCGGATCTCGCCGGGATACTGAATGAACGTCTCGGTGTCCACCCGATCGGCGAGGTGGGCGACGCCGATCGCGGCGCCCATCGCGTCCGGGTCGGGATTCGGGTGCATGAGGACGGTGACCTCTTCGGCCGATTCGAGGACCCGTGTCAGGCCCCTGGCGGCCGGTCTCCGGTACCACCGGAAGAGTAGCCAGCCGACGACGAGGAGAGCGGCCACGCCGATAGCCGCGGCTACGGCCATCGTTGGATCCGTCCGGGCGAAGGCGAGAAACTGGTCGATGGCTCGCTCGACCCCCAACTGCCCCACCGGACGCCCTGGCATATCGGGACAGTTGGTGGATGGGGGTTGTATAACTAGCCCCTCGTGGCAGATGGCGAAGAATAAACCCCTGGGCGCTCCCAGTATCCGTATGAACCCGCGTCACTCGGAAGCCTTCCTCGCCGTCGTCCTGGGACTGGTCTTCGGCTTCGTCTTCCTCGGACCGGGTGGACTAATCGCGGGGACGCTCCTCGGCGGGCTCGTCGGCTACTGGCGTATCCGGACCGCACCGTGACCGGCGACCCCCGGGAACAGCGGCCGATGGCGAAAGGGTCAATCGCCTCCCGGTCGCAGTCGCCGTATGGATGTCCAGGTCTCGACGAGCGCGCGCCTCCACTTCGGGTTCGTCAATCTCTCCCTCTCGAACGAGCGACTGTACGGGAGCGTCGGCGTCGCCCTCGAGGAACCCCGGACGGTCGTCCACGCCTCGCGAGCGGACACTCCCACAGTCGAAGACCCTGCCCTTCACTCGCTGGTCGAAGGGGTGTGTTCGGTACTGGACGTCCCCGGTGCGCGCGTCCGCATCGAGACGGAGTATCCCCAGCACGTCGGTCTGGGAAGCGGCACCCAGCGAGCACTCGCCGTGCTGGCCGCCGTCGCCCGTGCGTACGGCAACGAGCCACGGATCCGGACTCACGCCCCGATGCTGGGCCGTGGCGGCCGGAGCGGCGTCGGGGTGGCGACCTTCGAGTCCGGTGGGTTCGTCCTCGACGATGGGCATCCGACCGGTCAGTTCACTACCGAACCGCCGGCGACCGGCGACTGGACCGTCCCGCGAGTCGCCGCGCGTCACGACATTCCCGAGGACTGGCGCTTTCTGATCGTCGTCCCGGCCGGAAGTCGGGGGCCTCACGGTCGGGACGAGGATCGGAGTATGCGCGCGACGGTCGAACGCGCGGACCCGACCCTCAGCGACCGTATCGCGGGCCTCGTCGTCCGTCGCATCCTCCCGGCAGTCACGGCCGGCGACGTCTCGGCGTTCGGTGACGGGGTCGCGGAGTTGGGTCGGTTGAACGGGCGGTGGTACGCCGAAGAGCAGGGTGGCGTCTACCGACCCCCGGTCGGCGATCTGGTCACTCATCTCTCCCGGGACCCGGCCATCGAGGGCGCGGGGCAGTCGTCGTGGGGGCCGGCCGTGTACGGCGTCACCGATGCGGCGAACGCGGCCGCCGCCAGACGGGCCGGGCGGACGGCGTTAGCGGCCGCCGGACTCGAGGGTGACGTAATAGTCACTGGCGGGCGTAACGTCGGTGCGTCGGTCGAGTGGTGACCGGAATGCCCTCGGTGGCGGGTCGCCGGTCCACGGTTCTCCTCCCTATCCCTCCCGTGACGAACGGTTCCGAGGGCGATGATGTGTTTATCGTGAACAATAATGAAGGTTTCTATCTTTCGGCGACGTGCCCCCAAACGCGGTCTCCCGCCTACTGGAACCCGATGTGTCCCTCACGGCGGCGGTCACCCGCTACAGGCGTCGACCCGCCGGTCAGGTCCTCTTCGACCCGCTCGTAGTAATCGAGGAGGTCCTCGGTGATCGTCGGGCGGACCGAATCGAGGGCGGCACGGAAGTGACGCATCTCGACCGCGTCCGCCTCATCGTCGTCGCGAAGGGCCTCGATGGCCGCTTCGCGGGCGATGTTCGCGAGGTCCGAGCCGACGTAGCCGTCGGTCCGCTCTGCCAGTTCGCGCAGCGAGACGTCTGGGGCGAGCGGCGTGTCCTGGGTGTGGATCCGCAGGATCTCCTCGCGACCTTCGACACCGGGCTGGCCGATCATCACCAGGCGATCGAAGCGGCCCGAGCGGATCAGGGCCGGATCGATGATGTCCGGGCGGTTCGTCGCGCCGATGACGACGACGTCCTCCATGTCCTCGAGCCCGTCCAGTTCGGTCAGTAACTGGTTGACGACGCGCTCGGAGACGTTGTTGCCCGTGTCCTGGCCGCGTCCGGGCGCCAGACTGTCGAGTTCGTCGAAGAACACGACCGTCGGGCTGACCTGCCGGGCCTTCCGGAAGGTCTGTCGGATCGCCTTCTCGGACTCGCCGACCCACTTCGAGAGGAGTTGCGGGCCGCGCACGCTGATGAAGTTCGCGTTCGTCTCGTTGGCAACGGCCTTCGCCATCAGCGTCTTGCCGGTCCCCGGCGGGCCATAGAGGAGGACCCCTGACGGCGGGTTGATGCCCAGGCGGGTGAACTTCTCGCGGGACGTCAGCGGCCACTCGACGCTCTCTTTGACCTTCGACTTCGCGTCCGCCAGCCCACCGACGTCGTCCCAGGAGACCTTCGGGAGTTCGACGAGGACCTCGCGCATGGCGCTGGGTTCGACCTCGTTGAGCGCGCCCTGGAAGTCGTTGCGCTTGACGATCATCCGGTCGATGAGACTCGGCGGAATGTCCTCCTCGTCGAGGTCGATCTCCGGGAGATAGCGCCGGAGCGCGCGCATCGCCGCCTCCTTCGTGAGCGACTCGATGTCCGCCCCGACGAAGCCGTGGGTGTCGTCCGCCAGCTTGGAGAGATTGATGTCGTCGCTGAGGGGCATCCCCCGCGTGTGGATCTTGAGGATCTCCTCGCGACCCACCTCGTCGGGAACGCCGATCTCGATCTCGCGGTCGAAGCGCCCGGGCCGGCGCAGCGCCGGGTCCACGGCGTCCACGCGGTTGGTCGCGGCGATGACGATGACCTGTCCCCGTCCCTCGAGACCGTCCATCATCGTGAGCAACTGGGCGACGACCCGCCGTTCGACCTCGCCGGTCACGTCCTCGCGCTTCGGCGCGATGGAGTCCAGTTCGTCGATGAAGATGATGGCCGGCGCCTCGTCTTTGGCGTCCTCGAATATCTCGCGGAGTTGCTGTTCGGACTCGCCGTAGTACTTCGAGATGATCTCGGGGCCGGCGATGGAGAAGAAACTCGCCGACGTCTCGTTGGCCACCGCCTTCGCGAGGAGGGTCTTGCCCGTCCCCGGTGGGCCGTGCAGGAGGACGCCCTGCGGCGGCTCGATGCCGAGTTTCTGGAAGATCTGCGGGTGCTTCATCGGGAGCTCGACCATCTCCCGGACCCGCTGGATCTCGTTTTGCAGGCCGCCGATGTCCTCGTAGGTGATGCCGCCGCCGGTGCGCTCGAACCCGGAGATCGGTTCCTCTCGCAACTCGACCTCCGTGTCCTCGGTCACGAGAACGACCCCTTCCGGTTCCGTCTCGACCGCGATGAGCGGGATGGCTTGCCCCGGTGACCGCATGAATGGGTGGTTCGTACTCGACATCACCGGGACGATGTCGCGAGCGACGACCGGCCGCTTGAGGATCTGGCGTTTCACCATGCCGGCCGCATCGGAGCCGAACTGCACGCTCGCCTCCTCTGGCGGGGCGAGCACCAGCGTCTCGGCCTTCTCGGCCTCAGCTTTCCGTATCTTCACCCGTTCGCCGATGCCGACGTCGGCGTTCTGCCGGGTGAAGCCGTCGATGCGGACTGTATCGGTGTTCCAGTCCTGTCTGTCCGCACGCCATACCTTCGCCGCGGTCATCTCCGCGCCTTCGATTTCGATGATGTCGCCGGGGCTCAGTTTGAGGTGCAACAGCGTGTCGGGGTCGAGGCGGGCGATTCCGCGACCCGAGTCGTTCGGGTACGCCTTCGCCACTTCCAGTTGGACTTCGTTCATGGCACTCGTGCGGGATACTGTGGTTTCCGTCGGGCCGACGGAAGAACGTTGCGCCGACCGTCGGTCCGACCTTGCCAGCTAGTACCATTCGAAGACGCATAGGAATACCGCATGGCCCGGGTTCCTGCCGGCATCACGTGCCATCGCTGTCGTCGGAAACGGCGTCCCCGTGTTCGACGATGGCCTCGTCGAGGGTGAGTTCGCCGCGCGCGACCCGTCTCGCGAGCGCTTCCGTGATGGTCCGGTTGGCCGTGGAGCGTTCGCGCGACCGACTCTTGATGACCTGGATCTCGCCCTCGGTCGGTTCGATGCTCCGCCTCTCGGTGGGCGTGCCGGAACGGCGAGCGATGTTGACGGCGGCGAGGACGTCCCCCATCCCGCGAGCCCCACTCCCGAGATGGGGCGACGTTCCGGTCTCGTCGACCAGTTCGACGGCGACCGCACCCAGTTCTTCGAGTATCCTGGCCCCGTGCAGGCGAGCACCGTCGCCGACTCGGACCAGCGCGTCGGTGGTTCCGTCGATCTCTCCATGGATGGTGGCCGCGGCATCGTCGATCGGCACCTGGAAGGCCGCCACCACGAGATTACCGTGTAGCACGGCGATTCCCGGCTCGGTCCCCGGGTCCACGCCGACCACGAGCAGTCCCTCGTCGCTCCGAAGCGCCGCCATCGCCTCGTCGACCGCTGCTCGGGGGTCGGTCGGGTCGGCCTCGACGACCGGGACTTCGGCATCCCTTTCCTCATCCGGACCGACGATGACGACGGCGGCGTCCGACGGGAGGTCCCCGTCCGCACGGATCGTGGTGAATTCGCTCCCACGGGTCCGCAGGGCCGCGACCACGTCGTGGTAGACCTCGAAGTTCTCGGTGGCGACGACGATCACGACCGTTACTCGGCGGTCTGTGGGCAAAAGTCCGATGTCGACGTCCATGCAATCGGGGCGTTTTTGCCACGGTCCTGCCTACTGGCCGGTAGTGACCGACACCGGACTGTCGACGGGCTGTTCGGCCCTCGACGAACTGCTCGGCGGTGGACTGGAACGCGGCACCGTCACACAGCTGTACGGCGCCCCGGGCGCGGGGAAGACCAACGTCGCGTTGAGTGCCGTCGTCGAGGCCGTCGCCGACGGCGGTACGGCGGTGTTCGTCGACACCGAGGGGCTCTCGGTCGAACGCTTCGAACAGGTCCTCTCCGCCAGGGTCGACGACGTGGAGACCGCCTCGTCCCGGGTCATCGTCCAGGCCGCCCACGACTTCGAGGAACAGACCGAGGCCGTCCGCGACGTCGAGGACTTCGCCGATCGGGCGGACGTCGTCGTGCTCGACAGCGCGACTGGGTTCTACCGCCTCAAACGGACCGAGGACGAGGAGAGCGGCGACGCACTCCGTGAAGTCGCCAACCAGGTGACCCACCTGCTGTCGCTCGCCCGGCGCAACGACCTCGTCGTCGTCATCACGAACCAGGTCTACAGCGACCCGGAGAGCGACTCGGACCGGGTCCGCCCGCTCGGCGGGCACACGCTCTCGCACTGGACGGGAACGGTGGTCCGACTCGACCGGTTTCGCGGCGGCAAACGGCGAGCGACCCTGGAGAAACACCGCTCCCGTCCGGAGGGCGAGACGGCCCAGTTCGCCATCACCGGGTCGGGTATCGAGAGCGCCGGTCCCAGGTGAACCCGGAACGAAGACCGGCAGAACCGGGAGAAGGAGTCTCCGCTACAGTTCGTTGAGCTTGCGCAGCAACTGCCCCTCGTACTCGGCGTCGGCCTGGATGCCCTTCATCTCGAGGACGTTTCGCTCCAGTTTGTCCAGCGCGACGTAGAAGGCGTTGTCGGCGCCGTACCCCTCGCCCGAGCCGGCGGCCTGGCCCTTGTTGGTCCGGAGACGGATCTGGGACTGGATGAGCGGGGTCCCGCGGAGCTTCTCTTTGTGCTGGTGGAATCGCACGTGGGCGTGGTGGACCTGCATCTCGCTGTACTTGTCGGCGATGGCCTCGATGTCCTCGCGGATCTCGGTCCGGGTGATGGCGTCGAGCAGGTCGATGTTGGTGATCTGGACGTCCATGCGCTCCTCTTCGGTGAACGTGAGCGCCCTGAGGACGTCCGTCTTGGTGACGACGCCGATGACCGAGCGGTCGTTCTCGGCGTCCGTGACGATGAGCCCGGAGAAGTCGTTCTCGAGCATCTCCTCGACGGCCTCCTGAACGGAGTCGTCGAGGGTGACGGTCTCGACCGGACTCGTGAGGACGTCTGCCACCGGGATGTCCAGGATGCGATCGATCTCGCCGGCCCGGTCGCCCGTCGTCGCCTTGTCCATGTCCCTGATGACCACGTCGACGACGTCGTGGATGGTCACGACGCCGGTGAGCAGGCCCCGTTCGTCGACGACCGGAAGTCGGGAGATACCGTGCTCGCGCAGGCGGTTGATCACGACGCCGACGGTATCGCCCTTCGAGATGGTGATGGGGTTCTCCGAGTAGATGTCGGCGACGTCGAGGGCGTCGAGGTTCTCGAGGACGGCGTCGAGGATGTCGTCCTCGGTGATGATCCCGTACAGCACCTCGCCGTCGAACACCGGCGCGACCTTCGTGTTCCCCTCGACGAGCATCCGGGCCGTCTCGCGGATGTCTTCGTGCCGATCGACCTTGGGGGCGGGGTTCGTCAACGAGGACGCCTTCGCGTCGTCCTCGACGTGGGACTGGAGCAACTGGCGTTCGGTGATCACTCCGGCGTACGAACCGTCGTCGGTGACGATGATACCTTTGGGATTCTCGGCTTCGAAGACGGCACGAACCTTTCCGAGACGTTGTCCGGCGTCGACCTCGACGAAGTCCGTAGCGGCGATATCGGCAATATCCATACCTGCGAACGTTTGCGTGGGACCGCCTTGAAGGTTGTTCAACCGCCAGGATTTCCGACCTGTCTGGTCCCGTCTTCCCGCCGCCCGCGAGCCGAACGTATCACAACACTCACAACATTTGCGGTCCCTGTGGGCGGTAATGCCCGCCACACGCCGGCGGTTCCTCCGGACCATCGTCGGGGCCGCCTCCGTCGCCGGTATCGCGGGACTGGCCGGCTGTTCGTCTTCCTGTCCGGATTCCGACCCGCCCACTCCCGACGAGACGGTCTCCATGCTGGCAGACACCCGTGGCCCGTTCGAAACGACCCCCACGGGCGTTTGGAACGGGTTCGCCGGTGACGCGGGGAATACGGGATACGCCCGCCACTCGCTTCCAGCCGGCGACCTCGCCGTCCGGTGGCGAGCCGACCTCGACCTGCCGGACACCGACAGCGGGAGCCTCTCCGCGAGCGCTCCGACCGTCGGTGGAGGACTGGTGCTCGTCGCCGACGAACGACGCGTTCACGCGCACTCGCTTCGGAGCGGCGATCGTCGCTGGGCCAGCGACGAGGTCTCCCCGACCAGCGACGACGCGATAGCGGCGTATCAGTCGAACACGGTCGCTCCGGTTCTCGGTCCGGCGGGAACGGTGCTCGTCGGGGCGACGGATGGTCTCCTCGCCCTGGACCCGTCGGACGGGTCGGTGCGATGGCGGGTCGGAAACCTGACGCAGGTGAGTAGACCGGTCGTCCTCGACGGGACCATCTTCGCACTCGGGGCGGAGCAGCTGGTGGCAGTCGCACCCGACGGGACGGCGCAGTGGCGACGGCCGGCGAATCGACCGTCGGCCCCAGTGCCGCCCGCGGCGGGCGACGGTCGCGTCGTCTATCCGAGTGCCGATGGCGTCGTCGCCATCGATGGGGCTACCGGTTCCCAGACCTGGGTTCGGGACCGCCGGACGGAGACGCAGCTGGTGATCGCCGACGGCACAGTCATCCTCGGCGACGACGAGGGACTCCACGCCATCGACCTGGACACGGGGGACCCTCAGTGGAGTTTCACCCGTGGCGACTTCCGCGCGCTCCTCTCCCCGGTCGTCACGCCCGAGACTATCTACGCGGTGGAACAACCGGGCGAGGCGGGGGCTGCGACGTTCGCACTCGATCGGACAGACGGCGAACCGACGCCACGCTGGTGCTCGTACGTGGGGAGTGGGGCGGTCACGGCCGCCACGGCCGACCTCGCACTGACGACCATGTCGCTGGGTACCGGTCCGGACCGTGCGCAGTCCATCGTCGCGTTCACGGCGGGCCTGGGCGCGTCCCCCTGGGCCATCGAGGGCGGGTCGCACCCACGAGCGTGGGTGACCCCACCTGCCATCGTGGACGGTGCCGTCGTCGTGACGACGCGGGGCGGGACGACGGCCGCCATCGGGGGTGTGGACTGATGGACGAGCGACACACCCAACTCCTCGGCGTCGTCGCGGCGGTCGGCGGCGTCCTCCTCGCCGTCAGCGCGATTCCCCCCGGCTGGTATGGCGTTCCAGCACTGGACTCCTACGTGTTCGATCCGGGTCTCGGCAGTCCGCTGTGGATCCACCGGAGCGTGATGCCCGCGCTCTCGGTACTCGGCGTGCTCGGATTGTTCCTGGGGCTGCTCGGCTTGCTCCGACGGGACTGGGCCAGCGCCGGCCGGTTGCGACGATGGAGCGGTGTCGCCGCGCTGCTCGGCCTCGGCGGCCTGACTGTCACCACACCGATCCTCGCGTTCGGCACCTTCGGCGACGCGGGGACGAACACGGTGTTGGCACTCGTCGGGGTCGTTCTGGGTGGGGTCAGCGTCCTCGTGCTGACCATCGCGCTCGTCTTCCTCGGCCTGGGATACATCCGAACGACGCGCCCCCTCCTCGGATACGTTCTCGGGGGTGTGGTCGTCGTCCTGCCGCTGGTCGTCTACGTCGTTCCCGACGCGATGGCGACGTTTGCGGCGTCACTGCCGGTCGCCCTGGCCGCGGCAGTCCTCGGCCACGACCTCTACCATCGTCCGGACCCCCTCCCACGGTACGTTGGGACCGACGCCGAGTGACGATTGGGTCGCTGGGCTGTTGCCCTGGCCCGGCCACCGACTGGGTCACTCGCGCCCCTTTCTTCTCATCTCGCGCACGTGGGCGTGCCCCCGGAACGTGTCGGCGAACCACTCGAAGCCGGTACGGAGGGACTGCCAGACCCGCTCTGTGACGGACGGCGCTGGACCGCTGGATTCGTCGTTCGAATCCATGGTGGGGGTATGTTAACTATTCACACGTATAAATCACGCGACGCGTGACGGCCTGCTCGTTCTTCCGTGAGGACCGGACCGTTCCGGATCTCCGATACCGTCAGTCGTCGTGAGCCCGTGGCAGTTCGATACGAACGACGTTTCCCCGTGGTTCGTTCTCTTCGAAGGCCAGCGATCCGGACGAATGGTCGACGACGAGTTTGACGAACCACAGCCCCAGGCCACTCCCGTGGTGAAGTTCGCTGATCGTCTCCCCTCGCAGGACTCCGCGGTCCATCTCAGCGATCGGCTGATTCGTATCGATCACGGAGACGGTGGCGGCCCCTCCGGTCGTGCGTACCTCGACGACCACCGAGGGATCGTCACGGTTCGCGTGGACGATACTGTTGGTGAGCAGCTCCTCGATGGCGTCGCCGATGGCCTGATTCGCGGTCACCTGGACCCGCTCGTCGACGTGGACGGCTATCTCGGCGGTGGGGAAACTGGATCGAACCCGCTTAACGGTCTTCGTGACCACCTCGTCGAGGTCGAGGACCCCGATCGGGGGGACGTCGGAGAGGAATTCGGTGATCTTCCGTTGCTTGGCGGCGATGTCGAGCAACGTCTCGCTGTTGGACATGATCGCCGTGGCGTGGTGTTCGAGGTCGCCACTCGTCGCATCGCGGATCATCTCCGCATAGCCGAGGACCACGTTCATGTTGTTGCTCACGTTGTGTCGCAGGACACGATCGAGCACCTGAAGCTGACGCTGGTGCTCCTTGAGATCGGTCACGTCCCGACAGATCGCGAGGGTCCCATCGACGTTCCCCTGGTCGTCGACGGAGGGGTATCGGGTCGTCGAGAAGGTGCGTTCGCGACCGTCTGGGAACCGTGGCGACACCTGATAGGAGACCGGCTGTTCGGTCTCGATGACTCGTTGTTTCATCTCGCGAACCGTCCTGGCGACCGTCTCCTCCATGAACGCGGTCTCGTCGCTCCCGATCAGCGATTCCCTGTCCATTCCCGCGAAGTCCGCGACGGCGTCGTTGAGGACGCGGAACGTCCCATCGCGGTTCTGGAGCATCACCGGGTCGTCGATGCGCTCGACGATGTCGGTGAACGTCCGATGTTCGGCCGCGAGGTTGCGGTTGTAGATGAAATATCCCAGGTTGTTCCCGATTGTCTCGAGCACGTCGAGTTTCTCCTCGTCCAGGCCGTCTCCTATCGGGACGTGGACGGTGAGGACGCCATACTGCTCTCCGTCGTGGGTGATCGCAATCCCCACCCCCGAATGCGATGGGACGTCCGAGCCGTGGTGAACGAACGGCGGTTCTGTCACGTCGTCGATCGTGAGTACGCCCGCCTCGAAGACTGCCTCGACGTACGCATCGGTGTGCAGCCCTTCGACCTCGGCCACGTCTAGTGACGAATTCCGGGCACAGCTGACGTCGGTCTCGGTCGTTTCGAGGAGGTGGATGAACGTACAGGTGAAGTGATGACAGGACCCGAGGACGTCTGCAACGTAGGGGGTGATCTCCGCGACGTCGTTCGACCTGACGAGCGCCTGATTGACGTCGGACAGTAGCCGCCGATACTCCGATTCCCGTTCGATTGCGGCCTCTCTCTTTCGGTCTTCGGTGACGTCCCGCATCGATGCCCCGACACCGCGTACGTCGCCGTTCGACCCCTCGAGCGGGAAGAGCCGAACGTCGAGGATGCGATCGCCCTTCCCGTGATGTTCGCGGATGAACTCGGTCTGGACCGGACGCCCGGACAGCGCCCGATCGATCTTGGGCTCGACCGTCTCGAACTGGTCGGGTTCGAGGACGTCGACCAGCGAACGGCCGACTATCTCGTCCCCCTCGATCCCGTGGTACTGTCGATATTCGGTGTTGGCGAAGAGGTATTCGTACTCCGTATCGATCGCTGCCAGGAGGTCTTTCGAACTCTCGACCGTCTGTTTGAACTGTCGTAACGACAGTTCCTGCTTCCGTCGCTGGACGTCGAACCACCCGGTCAGCATACCGGGCATGCTCCCGTAACTGGCGAAGGTCCCGATGAGATACAGCGAATGGGGCGGGGGCGTCCCTTTGGTGACCGCGTAGATGACCAGCCCGACACCGACGGTGGTCATCCACCCGATGCCGAACAGCAACCAGAGGGTCAGTCGGGTCACCGATTCTCGATCCCAGTGCTGTCTCCACACCCAGATGCCGACCGCGACGGTGCCGAGGGTCATCGCGAGTGGAAGCGCCCCCGCCATGAGTGCACTGGGTAGCATCTCTTCTACCTGGAGGTGCCGAACGTTGATGATCGAAAGCGTCACCCCCGAAATAATTATCAGCAAATATTGAAGACGATATCGGAGAAGATCACTCATTGTCGTCATACGGCCTTCCATCGTTATATTATCGTTGGATGAATCTAGGACACGTCAGATAATAAATGACATTTTATTGATGACCGGGGCTACTGCTCGTCGCTTGGGTACGTGAGAAAGTGGGTTTGGGCGGATTGTGAACCAGGTGGAGACGGTCCTGCTCGTTCGCTTTGCTCACTGTGCGGGCTGCGTCTCCCCAGGTTCAAATCCGCAACCAACTTCTCTCAGGAGGAATCGCGACGAGCGGGGCCGCTGCTCGTCGCTTTAGGATTCGAGAAGTGGGTTTGGGCGGATTATGAACCACGGTCGTTCTGCTCACTCCGTTCGCTTCACTCTCTGGTTCAAATCCGCGAACAACTTCTCTCACGAGGAATCGCGACGAGCAGGGCCGCTGCTCGTCGCTTTGTGATTCGAGAAGTGGGTTTGGGCGGATTTGAACCGCCGGCCTCCTCCATGTCAAGGAGGTGTCATAGCCAGACTAGACCACAAACCCTGTCCGGCACTCGTGTGCTCGCACTCGTCCGTATCCGGTGGGGACAATTGAAGGTTTCGAATCGGCAGCCCCGACCGACCGCTGGCGCACACGCAAGGGTTAAGGTGTTGTACAGAGTTGTCCATTACAACGCAACAATGTACATTGGGGGCCTACCATGAACGATATCATCGAGCGGGTGGTCGAAGGGCAGGATCTGTCCGTCGACGAGGCTCGGGAGGCGGCGACACGGGTCTTCGACGGGGCGACCGAGGCGCAGATCGGCGGCCTGCTCACCGCACTCCGCGCGAAGGGCGAGACGGAGACCGAGATCGCCGGGTTCGCCCAGGGGATGCGCGACGCCGCGCGGACCATCGATCCGGACCGAAGTCCGCTCGTCGACACCTGTGGCACCGGCGGGGACGACTTCGACACCATCAACGTCTCGACCACGAGCGCGATCGTCGCGAGCGGGGCCGGCGTCCCGATCGCCAAACACGGCAACTACTCCGTCTCGTCGTCGTCGGGAAGCGCGGACGTCCTCGAGGAGGTCGGCGTGCGGGTCGACGCGGAACCGACCGCGGTCGAGTCGGCCATCGAGACCGACGGCATCGGGTTCATGCTCGCGCCGGTGTTCCACCCCGCGATGAAGGCCGTCATCGGGCCCCGCAAGGAACTCGGGATTCGGACCATCTTCAACGTCCTCGGTCCGCTCACCAATCCAGCCGGGGCGGACGCACAGGTCATCGGCGTCTACGACGCCGACCTCGTGCCCGTGGTCGCTCGAGCGCTCTCTCACATGGACGTCGAGCACGCGCTGGTCGTCCACGGCGCCGGTCTCGACGAGATCACCATCCACGACGAGACGACCGTCGCGGAGGTCCGGGGGAGTGACATCGAGGAGTACACGCTCACGCCGGCCGATCTCGGTGTCGATCACCACAGCATCACCGACGTGGCGGGCGGGTCGCCGACCCAGAACGCCGAACACATGCGCCGGGTCGTGACGGGCGAGGCCAACGGCGCGAAACGCGACATCATCCTGGCGAACGCCGGCGCAGCGATCTACGTCGCTGGCGAGGCGACATCGCTTGCGGACGGCGTCGAGGCCGCCGATCGGGCCATCGCCGATGGCGAGGCCGCAGCAAAACTCGCGGACCTCCAATCGGCGGTCGCGACCTGAGATGCCCCGCGTGAAAGTGTGCGGGTTCACCCGCGAGGAGGACGTCGCGATGGCCATCGACGCAGGGGTCGACGCGGTCGGCGCCATCGTCGACGTACCGGTCGAGACGCCTCGAGAGATTTCCCGGGCTCACGCTCGGGGACTCTTCGACGGCGTCCCACCGTTCGTGACGACGGTCCTCGTCACGATGTCGGAGACGGTCGATGCTGCGCTCGAACTCGTGGAGCGGGTCCGACCCGATGCGCTACAGGTCCACGCCGGACTGTCGCCGGACGAGGTCGCCGACCTCACGGCGGCCATCGACGCAGACGTGATCGTGGCCGTCGACGCCGGGTCTGCCGACTCGGCACGAGAGTACGCCACCGTCGCGGACGCCGTCCTCGTCGACTCCACCGACGAATCGGGTGCCGGCGGAACCGGTCGGGTGCACGACTGGGAACGGACCCGGTCACTCCGCGACGAACTCGACGCGCCCCTGGTACTGGCTGGTGGTCTCACCCCCGGCCTCGTCGGCGCCGCCATCGAGACGGTCGACCCCTATGCGGTCGACGTCGCCTCGGGCGTCGAATCCGACGGTGGAATCAAAGATTGGGCGGCCGTCGCCGACTTCGTTCGAGCGGCGAGGAGCGCAGAGCCATGACGGCGCCGACCGTCGACCGCGACGAGTTCCACGACCTCGTCTCGGGGGCCGACCCGGTCGTGGCTCGCGTCGAGGTGCCCCTCTCCGTGGACGTCTCGCCACTCGCCGCGTACGCGACCCTTGTCGGGGACGACGACTACGGGTTCTTACTCGAGAGTGCGGAGAAGACCTCCGCCAGCGACCCCGACGGGGCGTTCTCGCCGACCACTGGCCCCGAGGAACGCCACGCCCGGTTCTCGTTCGTGGGGTACGACCCCGAGGCGGTGGTCACGCTGGACCCGGCCGGCGACGAGGTCACGACCCTCCGGGACTCGAGTCTCGTCGACTACGTGGGTACGGGTGACGGGGACGTGCTCGACCGTCTGCGCCACGCACTCCCCGCCGTCGAGCGTCGGGGGTTCCCGGAACGGGATCGCCAGTTGCTCGATGGCGGTCTCGTCGGCTTCATCGCCTACGACGCGGTCTACGACCTCTGGCTCGAGGACGTCGGCGTCGAGCGACCGGACTCGCCGGTCCCCGACGCGGAGTTCGTGTTGACGACGCGGACGCTGGTCTTCGACGACCTCGCCGATACCGTCTCGCTCGTCTTCACGCCGTTCGTCGCTCCGGACGACGACCCGGACGCGGTCTACGACGAACTCCGGGCAGAAGCCCGGCGCGTCAGCGAGGCCCTGTCCACCGCGAAACCGCCCGAGACGGGTGGTTTCGAGCGATTCGACGAGCGGACCGGGTCGAAGGAGACCTACGAAGCAGCCGTCGCGAAAGCCAAGGACGCCGTCTTCGAGGGCGAAATCTACCAGGCGGTCATATCGCGGACCCGAGCGATAGATGGCGACGTCGACCCACTCGCGCTCTACGAGTCGATGCGGTCGGTGAACCCCTCGCCGTACATGTACCTGCTGTCCCACGGCGAGCGGACCATCGTCGGGGCGAGCCCCGAGACGCTGGTCTCCGTCGACGGCCAGACCGTCCTGAACAACCCTATCGCGGGGACCTGCGCCCGGGGGACGAGTCCCGTCGAGGACCGTCGACTGGCCGGTGAGATGCTGGCCGACGAGAAGGAGCGCGCCGAACACACCATGCTGGTCGACCTGGCCAGAAACGACGTGCGCCGCGTCTCCCGGCCCGGGAGCGTCGACGTGCCGGAGTTCATGCGCGTGCTCAAGTACAGCCACGTCCAGCACATCGAATCGACGGTCACCGGGACGTTGCGTGCGGACCGGGACGCCTTCGACGCGGTCCGCGCCTCGTTCCCGGCCGGCACCCTCTCCGGCGCCCCGAAGATCCGCGCCATGGAACTCATCGACGAGTACGAGGAGACCCCTCGCGGGGTCTACGGTGGGGGTGTCGGCTACGTCTCCTGGCAGGGCGACGCGGACTTCGCCATCGTCATCCGGACCGTGACGGTCGAGCACGGCGACGTGGATACCATTCGCGTGCGGGCCGGCGCCGGTGTGGTCGCCGATTCCGATCCGGCGAGCGAGTACGCCGAGACCGAATCGAAGATGGACGGGGCGCTGGCGGCCCTCGAGGGCATCGAGTCGACGGCACCGGAGGCGTCGCGATGAACGTGCTCTTCGTCGATAACTTCGATTCGTTCACCTACAATCTTGTCGAGTACGTCTCCGATCAGCGCCTCTCGGACGGGACCTCGCCGGAGACGACCGTCCTCCAGAACACCGCGACCCTCGACGACGTCCGGGCGGCCGACCCGGACGCCATCGTCATCAGTCCGGGACCGGGTCATCCCGAGAACGACCGTGACGTCGGCGTCTCGAATGCGGTCCTCCGTGAACTGTCGCCCGAGATTCCGACGCTCGGTGTCTGTCTGGGGATGGAGGCCGCCGTGTACGAGTACGGGGGGAGTGTCGGACAGGCCCCCGAACCGGTCCACGGGAAGTCCTCACCGGTCCACCACGACGGCGTCGGTCTCTTCGATGGCGTCGCCGACGGGTTCCAGGGTGGCCGCTACCACTCGCTCGTCGCCCTCGACGTCCCGTCGGCGTTCGAGGTGACCGCGACGACGGACCACGCGGGGCAGACGATTCCGATGGCGATTCGCCACCGCGAGTATCCGATCGTCGCCGTTCAGTTTCACCCCGAAAGCGTGCTCACCGCCGCCGGCCACGACGTCATCGAGAACTTCCTCGCCACGGTCGAGGCCTGACCCGGCCGGAAGGACGGTCCGTCGTTCTCCGTCACCGGCTGTTCACTTTCAGTCCGCTTTGCGAGGTCTTATACAGGACCCCTTCTATCCATGTACTGCTCACACGCCCGTCGGTGCGACACCACAATCGCCCGACCGAACCACGGGAGCAGGTGCGGGGAACCCAAACCATATGCGCCGGTAGCGGGTAGGGTCTCACCACGCTCTCGACTTTCAAGAACATCAAGCATGCACGGCTACACTGCGTTTACCACGACTGTACGCGAGGGGGATCGAACATGAGTGTCGACGGAACGGACGCGGGGGATCTGACGCTGCCGATCAAGCGTGTCACGGGGGACTCGCTCGAGGAACGACTCACTGCCAACGCCTACCACAACATCCTGCCCGCGCGATATCTCCGCAAGGACGCGGACGGCAATCTCGTCGAAGAACAGGAGGGGCTGTTCCGTCGCGTCGCCAGGAACATCGCGCTCGCGGAGGCCTTCTACGAGGCCGACCGGACGGGCGAGACGATCACCGTGACGCCCGATCAGATCAAACCGGACCATCCACGTCGCGACGAACTGGCAGCGGCGGTCTTCGGCGACGGCGTCACCACCGACGACGACGTCGAGACGGCGCTCACCGAGGAGAACGTCAACAAGTTCGCCTACGAGACCGTCGTCCCCGCCCTTCCGGACGACGTCCGCGAGCACGTGGAATCGGTCGCCGCCGAGTACGAGGAGCTCATGTCCACGCTCTCTTTCATGCCGAACTCGCCGACGTTGATGAACGCCGGCGACGAGCTCCAGCAGCTCTCGGCCTGTTTCGTCAACTCGCCGGCGGACGACCTCGCCGACATCCACGAGACCGCCAAGGAGGCCGCGTTGACCTTCCAGAGCGGCGGCGGCATGGGCTACGCCTTCTGGAAGCTCCGGCCGTACGGCGACGCCGTCGGCTCGACCGGTGGTATCGCCTCCGGCCCAATCACGTTCATGCGGACCTTCGACCAGATGACCGAGACCATCGCCCAGGGCGGGACGCGCCGTGGGGCCCAGATGGCGGTCATGCGCGTCTCCCATCCCGACGTCATCGAGTTCATCCACTCGAAGAACAAGGACGTCTCGCTCGCCCACGCGCTCAAACTCAACGACCCAGACGACCCCACGTACACCGACTTCTCGGAGGCGCTCGAGGAGGCCCGGGAACTCATCGACGAGGACGGTCGCGTCCCCAAACACCTTCGGAACGCCGTCGAGGGCCACCTCTCCAACTTCAACATCTCCGTCGGCATCACCGACGACTTCATGGACGCCCTCTACGCGGACGAGGAGTACACGCTGACGAACCCACGAACCGAGGAACCCCACATCGCCACCGCCGAGACCAAGGAGATGTACGGCCGCTACGGCCTCGGCGACTACGTCGAGGTCGGCGAAGAGCTCTCCATCCCCGCGTCGGTCCTCTGGGAGCGCATCGTCGGCGGCGCTCACGAAAACGGCGAACCCGGCGTCATCTACCTGGAACGCGCGAACAAACAGCACTCCTTCGACGTCGAGGAGCATCCCGACCACCGGATGCTGGCGACAAATCCGTGTGGCGAACAGCCACTCGAGGAGTACGAAGCCTGCAACCTCGGGCACATCAACCTCTCGACGGTCGCCGCCGAGGACGGGGCCGACTGGCGGGTCTGGTCGGCCGCACACGCCGACGAGTACGACACCCAGGCCGAGGCGGTCGAAGCTTTCCTCCAGGAGAGCGTCGACTGGTCGGAGTTCGACCGCCGCATCCAGTGGGGGACCCGGTTCCTCGAGGACGTGGTCACGATGTCGGACTTCCCGGTCGAGGAGATCACCGAGAAGGTCCGCGAGATGCGCAAGATCGGACTGGGTATCATGGGACTCGCCCAGTTGTTCGTCCAGTTGGGGATGCAGTACGGCTCCGAGGAGGCTAACGAGGTCGCCCGACAGCTCATGACCTACATCAACCACGAGTCGAAGTGGGTCTCCCACGAACTCGCCGAAGAGCGCGGCAGCTTCGAGGAGTGGGGCGACTCGAAGTACGCCGACCCCGAACGGTACGAGGAGTGGTTCGAACACCACACCGGTCAGGACGCGACGGCGTGGAGCGACGGGTTCCCGATCCGCAACCACAACACCACGACCATCGCCCCGACCGGGACGACCTCGATGGTCGGCAACACGACCGGCGGCTGTGAGCCCATCTTCAACGTCGCCTACTACAAGAACGTCTCCGACGACGTCCAGGGCGACGAGATGCTCGTCGAGTTCGACGACTACTTCCTGCGCACCCTGGAGGCCAACGACATCGACGTCGAGACCGTCAAGGAGGAGGCCAAGACGCAGATGGCCGCAAACGAGTTCGACGGCGTCGAGGGACTCTCGACCGTTCCGGACGCCATCTCGGAGCTCTTCGTCACCACCGGCGACCTCACCGGGAAAGAACACGCGTCCATCCAGACCGCCCTTCAGGAGGGCGTCGACTCCTCCATCTCGAAGACGGTCAACTTCCCCCACGAGGCGACCGTCGAGGACATGGACGAGGTCCTCCGGTACATCTACGACCACGGCGGCAAGGGCGTGACCGTCTACCGCGACGGCACTCGCTCCAAACAGGTGTTGACGACGCGCGCGAAGAACGCCGACTTCGCCGACATGGACGAGGACGAAGCGGCCGAGGCCATCGTCGAACGCATCGAGGCGGTCTTCGGTGGGCTGGGCGAGTTCCTCGACCGCGAGGACGTCCGCGAGATGGTCGGCGAGGAGGTGGCCGCGTTAGCCCCGGAGAACGGGTACGCCGAGAAGCGTGCCAGGCCGGACGCCCTCCAGGGCGTGAGCCAGCGCGTCGACACCGGCTACGGCAAGATCTACGTCACCATCAACGAGGACCCGAAGACGGGCCGCCCCTTCGAACTCTTCGCCAACATCGGTCACTCCGGTGGCTTCACGAACTCCTTCACCGAGGCGCTCGCGAAGGTCGTCTCGACAGCGCTGCGCTCGGGCGTCGACCCCGAGGAGATCGTCGACGAGTTGCGGGGCACCCGTAGCCCGAAGGTCGCCTGGGACAAAGGCGAGCAGATCAACTCCATCCCGGACGCCATCGGGACGGCGATGCAACGGTACCTCAGGGACGAGGTCGACAAACCGTATCCGCGCCAGGAGACCCTCGACGACATCGCCGAGGAGGAACGCGAGGCGGCCCAGGCGGCGCCGGATGCCACCACCCACGAGACGGACGGCGGGCCGACGGCGGCCGCCGGAACCAGCGAGCAGCCAGCAACGGCGGGTGCCGATCAGGGAACTGCCGGCTCGGAGGACTCCACACAGTCGCTCATCGACGCCGGCGAGAGTCCCGAGTGTCCGGAGTGCGGATCGATGGACCTCTACTACTCCGAGGGATGCAAGACCTGCCAGTCCTGTGGCTGGAGCGAGTGCAGCTAGGTCGATGTCCCCGGACGCCGACGAACCGACCCGTCGGTGTCCGCTCTGCGAGGCGCCGATACGCACGCGACACTGCAAACTCGTCTGCCCGAATCACGGCGTCATCGCCGACTGTTCGGACCCCTTCTGGTTCTGACTACCGTCGTCTACCGAACGTGCGATAGACCGGGCCAGCGAGCAACACGATCGTCCCGGCCAGACCGATACCCACCAGCCACCAGTCCACGGTCACGTCCCCGACCGCGAAGACCGTCATCGAGTGACCGATGGAGACCGCCGCGATGGTCCAGGGGAGTTCTCCGGTTACGGTCCCGAGCACGAACGCCGGGAGCGAGACCCCACCTGCGCCGGCGGCCGCCGAGACGGGCTCGGCGGGGAGCGGTGCCAGCCGCGCCGCGACGAGACCACGGAGTCCGCCGGTCCGGTGGAAGTAGACATGACTCCCTCCAGTGAACCGACCGAGCAGTCCGTCCGAATCGGGCACCAATCGACCGGCGGCGTACGGCACGAGGCTCGTATACGCGGCACCCAGGAGGGCGATCGGAACGCCGACCAGTACGCCGAAGCGGAAGCCGACCAGCGCGGAGAGGGCCATCACGGGCCATCCGAGGAACGGTCGGACGCTGTAGAGGGCGAGCAGGACGAGCGGGAACCACGGACTGGTAGCGGCCCTTCGCAACGACGGTCCCACGGTCGCCGGGCCAACGGTGGTCGCGAGCGCCAGGAGGGCGAGGGCGAGAAGCCCGATGCCGACGCCACGACGCGAGATCCGCATCGATCGGTGTTCGAACGACGGCGCCTTGAACGTCCCGTTCCGCGGAAGGGTTAATTGCCCGCCCTGCCTCACTGTTCTCGTGTCGGATTCCGAGCCAGACCCCGTGGAACTCGGCGTGGAACTCCTCTCGAAACTCGAGGACCCGGAACTATCGGTCGCGACGGCGGTGGATCGACTCGAGTCGGTGACGACTCACCCACGGACCACGCGGCAGATACTGGAGACGGCGGCGGAGCGCGGCGTGATCGAGCGGGAGGGCTCGACGGTACGTCCCCGTGGCGGCGACTACGTCCGCTTCGAGAGCGAGGTGATACAGAAGGAGGGCGAGTTCACCTGTCAGCGCTGCAGCGCGGAGATCTCGACGGGGTACTTCATCGATCTGGACGCGGGCGAACTCGGTCCCTACGGATCGTCGTGTATCCGCAAAGTCACCGGTCGGGAATGAGGTCGTAGAGGTCCTCGACCCACTGCTGCTGGGCCTCGAGGATCTCGCGCTGGCGTTCGATGGACTCCTCCAGGTCGGCCAACTCCGCGCGTAGCTCACCCGGATCGACGGTCGGTTCGACTTTCGAAGACGCCGCGGTGAATCCCCGTTTTTCGAGCTCGTCTGCAGGGTCCACCGCCGTTTCCGTCGGTGCTTCGGGTGACTCTTCGGCCGGAGCAGCCGACGCCGCTTCGCTCGCCTCGGGGTCGCCCGCTCCGATCGGGTCGACTTCGCTTTCGAAGGTGACGTCGGCCGGTTCGCCGGCGGTTCGGGCCTCCTCGTCGTCCGCACGCAGGGCCTCGAACGCCTCGATCGAGTCGACCCCGTGGTAGGAGAGGATGGCGTCTTCCATGGTCTCCCGGACCGCACGGAAGGACTCGTTCGGGGCCTTGATTCGCTGGGTTCGCCCGGCCGTTCGCAACACGAACTGCGAGGAGACGTTGCCCTCCTCGATGTCGATGCCGGTTATCTCCTCGAAGGGGATCTCCTCGAACTCCCGGTCCCACACGGCGCTACCGATGTGCTTGACCAGTCGGTCGCTCGTGACGACGACGGTGAGCTCGCTGAACCGGAACGTCCGGATCACGGTCTCGCCGGGCCCGGTGACGTCGTTGGCGTTGAGCACGCCGGCGAGCACCGGGTGGAGTGCGCGATCGACCGAATTGAGCGGGATGGCGAACTCCTCGACGCCGTCCGTTCCGTAGTCCAGTTGGACCGTCGCCTTTCGGCGGCCAGTCGAGACGGAGACGCGTTCGGCGGTGTGCGGGAACTCGGCGACGGATTCGTCGCTGAGAAGTCCTTCGGCGGAGTAGCGGATGGTCCGGGTCGGGGTGATGTAGAGGCCGTCCTCGCCTTTGAGAGAGACGTGGGCCGCGACCTCCTCGTCCCCGAGGGACTCCGCGACGAGCGTGGGAACGTCCATGTTGTCGGTGTACCGGGGTGGCGATATAAACCCGGCGGGAAGAGGGAGGTCTGAGCGCAGCGAAGACCTCCGAAAACTGAGCGGAGACCGTAGGGAACCGCGAAGAGGGCGGGGCATGAGCGAAGCGAATGCCCCGAAGATGCGAACGGTGAGGAACGACCCGTGAGCAGGGGGGCGCGAACGTAGTGAGCGCCTCAAAGTTGTGAGCGGTGAGCGAAGCGAGCCGTGAGCCGGGAGGGCCGAGCGGAGCGAGGACCTCCGAAAAGCGAACGG
>JBNJDE010000013.1:0-29202 GCA_051744605.1 Halobacteriota archaeon | reverse complement strand
GACTCCATTGAACGGCAGTAGCGCGCCGACGCATTACTTTCCTTCGGTGGGAGAAGGTCTCACGGCCGCCGATACCCCTTCGTTTCGTGTGGAGAATCGTCGTGATTCGACCGGTCACTCGTCCGGATCGACGAACGTCACGCCGTCGAACACCAGTTTGGCGCCACCGCGTCGGCCGGATTCGATGCGGACCGTCCAGTCGTGGGCCGTCGCGATGGTCGAGACGATGGAGAGGCCCAGTCCGGAACTCCCGTCGGTCGTCGTGAAACCGGACTCGAGTACCGATTGCCGATCGGACCGTGGAACCCCTGGTCCGTCGTCCTCGATGAAGAATCCGTCCTCCGTCTCGCCGACCCAGATGGTCACGTCCGGGCCGGCGTGTTCACGCGCGTTCCGGAACGCGTTGTCGAAGATCCGGCGAACCTGCTCTTCGTCGCCGTAGATCGTCGCGTCCGTCTCCCCGACCACGGTGACGTCGTCTGCGTCGTCGAACATCGCACTCGCCGCCGCTCGCATATCGGCCAGTGACACCACGTCCGGCTCGGTGACCATGTTTCCCGCCCTGGCGAAGTCGAGGAGCTCCCCGATGAGGGTGTCCATCCGTTCGAGCGAGGTCTCGATGGTCTCCAGTTCCGGTGTGTCACATTCCTCCCGAACGATCTCGAGGTTGCCCATGGCGATGTTGAGGGGGTTCCGGAGGTCGTGAGAGACGATGCCCGAGAACTCGTCCAGTCGTTCGATCTGCTCTTCCAGCCCCTTCCGGGAGGTGACGCGCTCGGTGACGTCGCGGAAGATACCGATGCGCTCGGTCGATTCTCCGAGGTAGGAGAGGATTTCGGCATCCAGTTCGGAGATCTGCGCTCGCCCCGAAGAATCGACGTGGGTCACCGTCTTCTCCCCCGGGCCGTCGGTGCTCTCGACCCGGAGCAGTATCCGTTCGAGGACGTCGCCCGGTTCGAACCCGATTTCCAGGACGTTCTCGCCGACGACGTCGGGGCGGTCGCGTTCGACCCACGCGAGGAACGCCTCGTTGGCGTCCACGATGGTTCCGTCGTCTTCGACCACCAGGACGGGATCGGGCGCGGCCTGGAACAGTTGGCGGAACCGGTGCTCGCTCCGTTCCTGCTGTCGTTTGATGTCGAGCGACTGGCGACGGGTGTGGAGTAACGTCTCGATTCGGTTCTCGAGGACGGTCGCGTCGACGGGCACCTCGACGACCTCGTCGACGAGCTTCCAGACCCGTTCGGGGATCCTGTCGGCGTCGCTCGTGACGAGCAGGACCGGAACGAAGACCGGGGCCGCCGCTTCCGTGACCGACTGGATCGTCGCGCGGTCGTGTTCCAGGCCCCCCTCGTCGACGACGAGACAGTCCACGTCATCGACCGAGTCGGGGAGCTCGGTCGTCACGTCGAACGTGGACCCGAGCCGGTCGACGAGCAGCCGTCTGTTCTGTCGATGGCGGACGAGCGCGACGATGGTTTCGTCCTCGATCACCCCATCGACGTCGCGGTTCAGTGAGATGGGTACATCACCGCTCCTCTCGCTCCCCCGACCAGTCGGGCGTTCCCTGCAACACACCGCGGATCTCCGACAGCGGTTCGCCGATGAGGACGCCGCCCGCCTGCACCTCGAACTCCCGGAGGGTTCGCTCGAAGTCGCTCGCCCGTTTTTTCAGGACCCCTATCGTCTTTTTGAGTGCGCCCTGGTACTCGAGATACCTGAGAAAGAGGATGTTGTCCGCGAGGTAGCTGAAGTTCTCGCCGTCGGTGACCGAGAAGTCGCCGGTGATGTCCGAGACCTCGGAGACGAACAAACCGGTCACGCCCATGTTCTTGAGATAGGTTCCGAGCGCGTGGATGTTGTGGAGAACGTCGTCGCCGTCGCCCCGGACGGTCAGGCGGTACCCGTCGACGCCGTCGATCATGACCACCCGTACGTTACGCTCTTCGACCTCGGTACGAACGTGATTGGCGAACTGCGCCGGAGACTGCCGTGACGGTTCGATCTCCACGATCTCCAGCGCCCCCGCCTCGACCATGTCCGCGATCGGAATGCCGAGCCGCTCGCTCCGGTGAGTGAAGGTAGCTCGCGTCTCCTCGAAGAGGTAGATGACCGAGCGCTCGCCCCGTCCCGCCGCCTCCTTCACGAACAACGATCCTGTCGTCGTCTTTCCCACACCACTCGGGCCGCTGATGATCGTCGTCGTCCCCCGTTCGATACCGCCATGGAGGAGGGCGTCGAGTTCCGAGACGCCCGAGGATATCTGTTCGTCGCTGAATGCCATCGAATGCGACGTGGGTCGCAGGACCGGAAACACGACGATGCCGTCGTCGGTGATCGTGACGGCGTGTCGTCCACCGTCGAAGTCCGATCCGCGGAACTTCGATATCTCGAGGTACCGTCGGTCGTCCTCGTAGGACAGCGTGAGCGTCCCGTCGCTCATGAACTGGAGGTCGTCGTCGGGCGATTTCGCCGTGTCCTGCGAGGTGAACAGGACGGTGCTCTCCGCCTCCTTGAGGAACTGGAGGAATGCGAGGACCTGTTTGCGAAACTGGTACTCGTCGCGCGAGAGATACCGCAACTGGGTCACCGGGTCGACGAACACCCGGCTGGGATCGTGCTCCCGGACGGCCGCCACGATGTCGTCGGTGAGTGAATCGCCCTCGACCTCGTCCGCCGGGAAGATATCGTAGGACATGTCGTCCGTGAAAAATTCGGTCGACGGAGTCAGGTCGAGAAACTCGATATCATCGAGTGGGAACCCGAACGCCGCAGCGTTCTCCCTGATGTCCGCCGCCGGTTCGCCGAGGTTGACGAACAGGACCGACTCGTCGTTCGCCACCCCGGCAGCGAGGAAGTGAAGCCCGAGCAGCGTCTTTCCGACTCCCGGTCGGCCGCGAATCATGTAGCTGCGTTCCCCGAGGAATCCACCGTTCAGGACGTCGTCGACCCCGTCGATACCCGACGAGAGTCGGTGGAGATTCGCGGAGGTCCCGATGTCGTTGCCGCTCATACGTGCAAGAAACGAGGGTGTGTATAAAAGGCTGGTTCCATAATTATTATTCTAGATAATTTGTCGCCCCATAGGATGGCACCTGGACGGCCACACTCCGAACCGCAGTGAAGTGCTTCCCGCCCGCCGGTCGGAACGATATTACCAGCGGGACGCATATGACAATTGAGTTTATTGATGGAACCGCTCTTCGTCGCCCACGTCGTCGCGTTCGCCGTCGCCGCCCTGGCGAGTTTCGCCACCGTGGGTCCCGCCAGTCGGGTCGACCACCCCGACACGCGATACGGCCTCGTGGGATTGTTGTTCACGAGCGGTGTCTGGGGCAGCGCACAGGCGCTCTACCTCGTGGTTCCGGGGGTCGTTCTCAAGGAGGCGCTGTACATGGTCGGGCTCGTCGCGGGCATCGTCTCGGTGCTGGCGTGGCTGTACTTCAGTGCCGCCTACAGCGGGCGGGCGCCTCGAGAGGCACCCTACGCACGTGCAGTCGTGGGCATCGTCGCGGCGTTCGTCCTCGTCAAAGTGACGAATCCCATACACAACGGCTACTTCACCGCCGAGATGGCGAGCGAGCCGTTCGCCCACCTCGCGATCCAGTACGGGATGGTTCACTGGATGGCGATGGGGTTGTCCTACGCCCTCGCGTTCGTCGGTTTCTACATGCTCGCCGAGCGGTTCGCACAGGCCAGCGTCGGCACGCGACCGCTGGAGGCGCTGGTTTTGCTCACCGCGCTGCCGCTGGGACTCGACCTCCTCGCGCTCCAGACGCCGTGGTTGCTGGCGCTCACCTACGAACCCCTGGGGGTCGCGGCGTTCGCGGTCGGCACGGTGACGGTGTACTTCGAGCGGTTCCAGACCGTCCAGCTGGCCGCCGACGTCGACGACCCGGTCTTCGTCCTCGACGCGGAGGGGCGGGTCGCCTCGGTCAACGACCAGGCCACGTCCCTGTTTCCCGACGCGGCCGACCGGATCGGGGAGCCGTTGGAATCCGTCGCCCCACAGCTCAGACGAGCCCTCGACGACGATCGAGTGCTCACCGTGGAGGATCCCGAGGGGCCTCGGTTCTTCCAGATCTCGACGAGTCCTTTCGTCGCCGGATCGACCGAGACCGGACGCGTGGTCATCCTCTCGGACGTGACCGAACGGGAGCAGTATCGCCGGGACCTCGAACGCAAGACCGAGCAACTCCAGTTGCTCAACCGCATCGTCCGTCACGACATCCGGAACGAGATGTCGGTCGTCATCGGGTGGGGCGAGATACTCGAAGAGCAGGTAGACGCGGACGACGAGGACGCGCTCAGGCGGCTGCTCGGGGCCGCCAACCAGGTCGTCGACCTCACCGACGGTGCACGCGAGTTCATCCGCGCCCTCGACGAGGACGAGCGACCCGACACGACCGCCGTCGACCTGGCACGCACGCTCGAAGCCGAGGTCGACAAACAGCGCTCGGCCCACCCCGACGCCGATATCACCATCGAGGGCGCGCTCCCCGAGACCACCGTCAGGGCCAACGAGATGCTCACCTCGGTGTTCCGCAACTTGATCGGCAACGCCATCGAGAACGTCGATACGGGACCGCCCACGATCACCGTCTCCGCCGAGGAACGGCCCGAGACGGCAGTCGTCCGGATCGCCGATAACGGGCCCGGAATCCCCGACGACCGCAAGGAGAGCGTCTTCCAGATGGGCGAGAAGGGGGCAGATAGCGGTGGGACGGGCATCGGCCTCTACCTCGTGCAGACCCTGGTCGGCCAGTACGGCGGCACCGTCCGGATCGAGGACAACGAACCGCGGGGAAGCGTGTTCGTCGTCGAACTGCCGCTGGCCGGGCAGTAGGACGTGCGTAACACCCCAGTGCGGTCGACAATCTGCGATTTACGAAGCCCACTGGTCCGGTATCCGACGGTATGCCCCGGCAGGACGGCCACCAGCCCTTCACCTCCCCGACCGTCCACCGGTGGGCCTGGATCTTCGTGGCGGTCTTCTTCGTCGGCGGCGACTTCGTGACCACGAGCCTGGGGCTGAGCGTCGCGGGCGTCGTCGAGCGGAACTCGTTTCTGGCTCCGCTCGTCGCCGAATACGGCGTCGTCGTGATCCTCGTCCTGAAGGCGATCGTGGTCGGCACCGGCTACGCGGTCTACCGGCACCTCCCGCGGCCCCACGACGTCGGCGTCCCCCTCGGGTTCGCCACGGTCGGCGTGGCAGTGACCGGTTGGAACGTGGTGGTCCTGTGGACCGCGCTCCTGGCGTAGCGGTCATCGGACGATCTGCCTGCCGACCCGCCCACTGGTTATTTCCGTTACCTGGCCGTTTCCGGTGATATGGCCCTCCAATCCGATCGACTGGCAGTCGGACTGCTCGCGCTCGGTCTCGTCGCCGCCGGGCTCCTGTATAGCATCTTCGTGATGCGAGCCCCCCTCCAGATCCTCAGCGTGATCGTTCCGCTCGTCTTCCTCTATCTGCTCTGGCGGTTCGTCAGGGCTCACGAGCGCATCGCCGCCGCCATGGAATCGGCGGACCGCGGTAGCCCGGACCGCGTCGATTGACCGAGCCGGGTCCCCGATTACCCGAATTCGACCCCGGTGAACTCGAAGCGAGCGCCGCCATCGCTCCCCGCAGTGATGGAGACGTCCCAGTCGTGGGCATCGGCACACCCCTCGACGATCGAGAGCCCGAGCCCCGTCCCACCGGCGGTTGAATACCCGGACTGGAGCACGTCGCCGCGCTCGCTCGCCGGGATTCCCGCACCGTCGTCCTCGACGTAGAACCCGTCGTCGAGCTCGCCGACGGTGATCGTCAGCGGTTCGCCCCCGTGTTCGACTGCATTCCGAAAGAGGTTCTCGAGTGCCCGTCGCACGCGCCCCGGGTCGGCTCGAATGGTCCGTTCCGTGGCGACCCGTATCGTCGCTCCCGCCGTGTCGACGGTCCGCCAGCTCTCAATCGCGAGGGCCGCGAGATCGACCGACTCGAGCGTGGCCGACCCGTCCGTCTCGCGGGCGAGAGCGAGGAGGTCCTCGATGAGCGACTCCATCCGGTCGAGCGAGCGGTCTACCGCCTGGAGATGGTCGCTTTCGTGTTCCCCCCGGGCGAGTTCGAGGCGTCCCTGTGCCACGTTCAGCGGGTTCCGGAGGTCGTGGGAGACGACGCTCGCGAACCGCTCGAGCCGTTCGTTCTGCCGTTCGAGTGCGGCCTCGAACGCCTTGATGTCCGAGATATCGCGCTGGATGGCGACGAACTTTCGCGGGGTGCCGTCCGCGTCGACGATCGGCGAGATAGTCTGGAGGGCGTGATAGGTGGTGTCGTCCGCCCGGCGATTGACGATTTCCTCTTCCCACGTCTCACCCGAGCGGATCGTCTCCCAGAGCTCCCGGTAGTACTCCGGAGCCTTCTCGCCGGATTGCAAGATGCTGGGCGTTCGCCCGACCGCATCCGCGGCCGGATACCCGGTGATCCGTTCGAAGGCCGGATTGACGTACTCGATGGTGCCGTCCACGTCGGTGATGAAGACCGCGAGGCCGACCTGTTCGACGGCGCGTTTGAACTCCTGGAGTTCCCGCTCGCGCTCCCGGCGTTCGGTGATGTCGGAGTTGATCGCCACGAAGCGTTCCACTTGCCCGTCCTCGCTCTCGACCGGCGCGATGGTCTGATCGACGACGAACCGTTCGCCGTCGGCTCCCTCGTTGACGAGTTCACCCTCCCAGATCTCGCCGTCCAGGATCGTCTCCCAGGTGTCCCGGTAGAACGCTCGGCCGTGGGCCCCGGATTGCAGGAGTCGTGGATTTCGCCCCACGGCCTCGTCGCTCGAATAGCCGGTGAGTTCCTCGAAGGCCGGGTTGACGTACTCGATGGTCCCGTCTCGGTCCGTCCAGTAGATCGAATGGCCCGCGTTCTCCACCGCGGCCTTGAACGTCTCGAGTTCGCGTTCGCGCCGTCGGCGATCGGTGATGTCCCTGAAGACACCGGAGACCACCGCTCGGTCGTCGACGTCGAAGACGCGAGCGTTGATCTCGACGGGGACCTGCTCGCCCGCACTGGTCTCGACGTAGATCTGCTCGCCATTCGGGAGTCGGGACAGGGTCACGGGCTCGTCGTCGGCCGACGCGACGTGCCGTTCGAAGAGCCGTCGATACGACTGTGCTGCACCGGCTGGGTGAAGCTGCGTGATAGACTCGCCTCGTAACGCTTCGCTCGAGTGGCCGAGAAGGTCGACCGTCGCGTCGTTGACCGCCAGGAGCGTCCCGGAATCGGCGTCCGCGAGGAGAACGGGATCCGCCGTCGTCTCGAAGAGGAACCGACACGATCGGGGAACGGGTCCGTCCGTCGAATCGGCGTCTGTCGATTCGGCTCCCTCCGAGCCCGTCGAAAGTAGCGCCCGAAGACGGTGCAATGGACGCCCCTCGGTCAGTGAGGTAACTGCGACCAGTGCTCGTGTGACATACTCGCTCCCCGCCGATAGCGGGAACGCTCCCGATTGCATCGCGATAGTGACCAAAATATCCAGGGGAGGTATAAATATTATTATTTATACGATATCCCGTGGCAGCCGAGAATATCAGCGGTAGATGCCCTCGAGAACACATATTATATCGAATATTTCTCGTACATTGCGTTAAAACATACCAACAAATTCATGGTATGATGAATGCTCCTCCCAGGTAGTGACGACCCGCCTCGAACGATGAGCGACTTGACCCCTCGGCAAACGCACCTCGCGCAGGCCCAGCAGATCGCCGACATCGGGAGCTGGTCGTTCGATTTCGAACGGGAGGAACTCGAGTGGTCCGAGGAGTGTTACCGTATCTTCGGTGTGGACCCGGCGGAAACGGTCTCCCTCGACCGGTTCATGGAGTTCGTCCATCCCGACGACGAGCGATACGTCCGGGAGCAGTGGGAGAACGCACTCGAGGGTGCGGAGTACGACGTCGAACACCGGATACAGGTCGACGGTGCGGTCCGCTGGGTGCGAGAACGGGCCGAACTAACCGTCGCGGACGACGGAACGCCCCTGGAGGCTGTCGGGGTAGTGCAGGACATCACGGACCGAAAACGCCGCGAACGGCGTCTCGAAGAGACGAAAAAGCGCTATCACACGCTCCTGCGTGCGGCCCCGGATCCGGTCTTCGTCGCAGACCGCGAGAGCGGCGAGATCATCGAAGCCAACGAGGCGGCAGCGGAGCTCCGCGATCAGCCCCGCGAAGAGATACTCGGGCTCCACCAGTCCGAACTCCACCCGGACGGGGAGTCCGAACGGTACCGACGGCTCTTCGAGCGACACGTCGAGGAGGGGGGTGTACTGTCGAAAATGGCGGACGGGAAGCAGGTATACGCCGTCACCGGCGACGGGGAAAAGGTCCCCGTTGCGATCAGCGTCGACATGGTCGAGCTTCCAGAAGGGCCCGTCGTCTACGGGATCTTTCGCGACGTGTCCGAGCGAACGAGCCGCGAAAAGGAGCTGAGCACCTTCCGTAAGGCGGTCGAATCCGCCGGCCACGTGATCCTCTTCACCGACGTCGACGGGACCATCGAATACGTCAACCCCGCCTTCGAAGAGACGACCGGCTATCCGGCAGCGGAGGCCGTCGGTCGAACGCCGCGGATGCTGAAATCCGGGGAGATGGAGCCCGATTTCTACGACGAACTCTGGGAGACGATCCTGGACGGCGAGGTCTTCGAGGGGGAGATCGTCAACCGGCGAGCGGACGGGGAACTGATCCACGTCGACCAGACCATCGCGCCGGTCGAGGACGACTCGGGCGAGATCGAACGGTTCGTCGCGGTCAACAGCAACATCACCGACCTCAAACGACGACAGGACCAGCTCGAGGAGCAACGCGACCGTGCGCGTGACCTCCGCCAGCGACTCTCCGTGTTGAACCGGATCATGCGCCACGATCTCCGAACCAGCGTGAACATCATCAAGGGCAATGCCAGTCTGGCGTCGGCCAGACACGACCTCGAGATGCTCGAGACGATCCAGAACCAGGCCGACGAGATCCTCGAGATCGCCGAAAATGCGCGGCTGATCGAAGAGAGTCTGGCAGCAACGGGGGACGCGAACGCAGACCAGGAGGTCACATCGCTCCTGCAGACCAAGATAGCGAAACTCCGCCAGGAGCATCCGTCGGTTTCGATCGATTCGACCCTCCCCGAAGAACTACCAGTCAGCGCCCACCATCGACTCGACGCAGCCCTCGAACAGCTACTGCGGAATGCCGTCGAGCACAACGACGCCGACCGGCCGGTCGTCCAGGTGCGCCTCCGGCGTCCGGGAACGGATCACGTCGAGATCGTGATCGCGGACAACGGTCCCGGTATCCCCGACGGCGAGATCGAACCACTGAATGCCGAGATAGAACACGCACTCCGTCACACGAGCGGGCTCGGTCTCTGGATCGCCTACTGGCTCGTCCACGAGTCCGGCGGCGACATATCCTTCGACGAAAACGAGCCCCGTGGGACGACAGTGACCATTCGTCTGCCACAGGCCCAAAACGCCGCAGAGAATCGGTGACGGCAGCGTCCTCAGAGTCGGAGGAACTGGGCGTGCAGGGTCGAATCGACCTCGAGGACGTTCGCCTCGTCGACGAAGCCCGCCTCGATGGCGAGTTCCACGACCTGACGACCGACGAGGTTGGCCACGCTCGCTCGGGCCAGCGAGTCCACGACGGCGTCCTCGTCGAGCGGTTCGCCCCCGTAGAAATCCTCGCTGACCGTCAGCGAGACCTCGCCCTCCTCGAAGGTCTCCCCGAGGACGTCTGGGTCACAGGCGGTGACGAGCAGTCCCTGGTCGGTCTCGCGCTCGGAGACGATCATCGTTCGTCGACGAGGGCCGCTTCCTGCTCCTCGCGGATGGCCTCTGCACGTTCGGCGACCTCGCCGGCCTCCTCCTCGCGACCGAGGCCGTCCAGGGCGCGCGATTTCTCCTCGTAGACGTCGGCCTGCCGGAAGCCGAGGCGCATGGCGTTGTCGAAGCACTCCAGGGCGTCCTCGTGCTGTCCGCGTTCGACCTGGATGAACCCGAGGTTGTACCAGGCGTGGCCCAGGCGCTCGTTCTGCCTGACGGCCTCCTCGGCGTGCTGGAAGGCCTCCTCGTCCTCGCCGAACTCCCAGAGGGCGTACGCCAGGTTGGTGTGCGCTTCGGCCGCGAAGTCGCCGTCCTCGGCGACGTAGAGCGCCTCGCGATGGGAGTCGATGGCCGCCTCCCACTCCTCGAGTTCGGCGTGCGCGATGCCCTTGCTAACCCAGGCCTCCTGCTCGGTCGTCTCGTCGTCGGCGAACCGGGCGGCCCGCTCGAAGGAGTCGACGGCCTGTTCGTTGCGATTGATCCCCATGTAGTTGAGGCCCACGTCGATGAGGGCATCGGCATCGACCTGGTCGGAGGCGATGTTGCGCTCGTCGAGGTGGTCGGCAATTGCGTAGGAGTCAACCGGGTCGATCTTCGAGGGATCGACCGAGAGTTCGGGCGGGTCGAGGTCGAATCCCTCGTAAGGGTCGGAAAAGCCCTGCCCCTCCGAGAATCGGTGGGCGCGCTCGCCCTCACGCGGCGAATCCTCCTCGTTGTCGGTCATGGGCCGGCGTACGTGAGGCGGAGGGTTAAGGGCACCGCACCCGGAGAACCCGCTATGCGACTGTTCGTGAGCGTCGACCTCCCACCCGAACTCGCAGACGAGGTCGCGGCGGTCCAGGAGCGGTTCGCCGACGCCGGCGGACTGGATTTCACCGATCCGGAGCAGGCACACGTGACGATGAAATTCCTCGGCGAGACGCCCGAACACCGCCTCGACGAGGTGACCGCGGCGCTCGAGCGGGCGGTCGAGAACGCCGGTGTCGAGCCGTTCGAGGCCACCTACGGCGACCTGGGCGTGTTCCCCTCCCTCGAGTACATCAGCGTCGTCTGGTTCGGCGTCACTCGCGGCGAACGCGAGTTCGAACGGCTCCACGAGTCCATCGAATCGGAACTCGTTGACATCGGCTTCGACGAGGCCGACCACGAGTTCACCCCGCACGTCACGCTCGCCAGGATGAACCACGCGGGCGGGAAGGACCTGGTGCAGCGAGTAGTTCGCGCGGAGTCGCCGGTCGTCGGTTCGACCACCGTCGACGCGGTCAGCCTCACCCAGAGCACGCTCACCCACGACGGACCGGTCTACGAGACGCTCCACCGGGTCCGCCTCTAAAATCGACCCGCCGAGCGCCGGTCAGCCACGCCACTCCTCGAGCGTCCGCTGGACGGCCGTCGCCACCTTGTCGAACTGCTGGCTACTCAGGCCGTCCGTCGTGAGGAAGACGCCCTCGTTCGCCCCGGTCACCCGGAGCAGAAAGCCGTTCTCGAACGAGCGGATGGTGTACTCGTATTCGCCGAGTTCGGAGTCCCCGTAGACGTCGTGGGTCGTCTGGTAGGCCCGCCACTCGTGTCCGATGAACGTCGAGAGGTCCGCGTCCCGTTCCAGGTCGTCCCGGAGATACAGCTGTTCGAACTCGGTACGCGTGAAGTAGGTGACCGAACGGAGGCTGTCACCCACGGACGTTCGACACGTCGCGACGAGTTGTTCGCGAGCGTCCTCGTCCAGCAGTGTATCGGCCATGACGGCCCTACGTACGCCGGGTCCTTAACTATCCCTCGCCGACGCGGGGACCTCCACGCCCGTGAACTCGAAGCGAGCGCCGCCGTCCCGGCTCTCGGTGAGCGAGACGGTCCACCCGTGGGCCTGGGCGAGTTGCCGGACGATGGCCAACCCGAGTCCCGTCCCCGACTCGCTCCGGGTGTAGCCGGACTCGAAGACGCGGTCTCGGATCTCCTCCGGGATTCCGGGCCCCGTATCTTCGACGTAGAACCCGCCATCGAGGTCGCCCACGGTGATCTCCACGCCCTCCCCACCGTGTTCGACGGGGTCCGCGTGAGCCTGCGAACGAGGGCTCGTGGAGCCATGCTCCTCGGCGTCCTCGTGTGCTTGCGAAGGAGGGTTCGTGGAGCCATGCTCCACTGCGTTCCGAAAGAGGTTCTCGAGAATGCGACGGACTCGCCGGGCATCTGCGACGACGGTCGGGAGATCGTCGACCTCGAGGCGAGCGGCACTCTCGGGCACGGTGCGCCAGGCGTCCCTCGCGAGCGTTTCCAGATCGACCGGTTCGGTCTCCTCGACCGAGCCCCCCTCTCGCGCCAAGGTCAACACGTCCTCGATGATCGCCTCCATCCGGTCGAGGGCCGACGCTGCGGCCTCGATGTGCTCGTCGTCGGCCGGGGAGAGGTCGAGGCGGCCGTTGACGACGTTGAGCGGGTTCCGGAGGTCGTGGGAGACGACGCTCGCGAACTCCTCGAGGCGTTCGTTCTGTCGTTCCAGGCGGAGGCGGTACTCCTTGCGCTCGGTGATGTCCTGGTTGATGGCCACGAACCGTTCGATCTCCCCCTCGTCGTCGATGACCGGGGCGATGCTCTGATCGACGTGGACGAGGGTGCCGTCCTTGCGCTCGTTGACGATCTCCCGTTCCCAGACCTCCCCCGAGAGGATCGTCGCCCACATCTCTTCGAAGAAGGACTCCTCGTGGGTGCCACTGTTGAGGATGGCGGGCGTCTTCCCGATGGCCTCCTCGCGTGCGTACCCGGTCTGGTCTTCGAACGCGGGATTGACCCACTCGATGGTTCCGTCGACGTCGGTCACGTAGATGCAGTGGGCCGCGTACTCGACCGCCTTCTCGAAGCTTCGGAGTTCGCGTTCGCGCTCTTTTTTCTCCGTGACGTCGTCGAAGGTGAAGACGACGCCCTCGAGGTCCCCGTCCGAGTCGCGCAGTGGGCCCCCGTGGATCGAGAGCCAGATCGGGTCCGCGTGTGGTCGGTCCATCCGCAACTCGTCGCCATAGATGGACTCCCCTCGGTTCCGGACGCGATTGAAGGGGTGTTCGTCGTCCGGGAGCGGTTCGCCGTCCTCGTCGACGAAGGTCCACTCCGCCGCCTCGTGGGTCTCGCCGACGATGGATCCGGCGTCGACCTGGAGCAGCGCCGACGCCCGCTCGTTGGCGCGCCGGATCGTCCCGTCCGGCGACAGGACGACGATGCCGATGGGACTGGTCTCGAACAGGCTCTCGAGCATCTCGGTCTCCGTCCGGAGCGCCGCTTCCCGTTCGATGCGGTCCGAGACGTCCACCTGGACCAGGACGAACCCGTCCAGTTGTCCCGTGCCGTCGACGATGGGCGTGATCGTCTGTTCGGCGTGATACCGGTCGCCATCGCGGGTCGTGGCCAGGAACTCTCGCTCCCACACCATGTCGTCGGTGGCCGCTTCGCCGTTCGACTGCACCATCTCTGGGCTCACGTCGGCGACGTCGGTCAGTCCTCGACCGACGATCGCGGGCATCTCGTATCCCGTCTGGGCTTCGAACGCGGGGTTGGCGTACTCGATCGTCCCGTCGGTGCCCGTCACCGCGATCGCCTGTCCGGCGGAGTCGACGGCCTGCCTGAACCGGCGGAGGTCGGTCCGGGCCTCGATCGCAGCGATGGCGTGTCCCATGTCGTCGCCGACAGCCGTGAGGAGGTCGCGCTCTCTCGCATCGAAGGCGCCGACGCGGTTCGCATAGATCGCGAGGAGTCCGTAGAGCCGATCGCCGTGGGTGATCGGGACGGTCGCGACGGCCCGGAAATTCCGCTGTTCGACCGCGGCTCGATACGGGTCGAACGCCTCGTCCGTGGAGACGTTCTGGGTGACCTGGAGTTCCCGCGTCTCGATCGCCTTCGGCCCCGGCCCGGTCTCCGGTAGCGTCTGGCCGTCCCCGACGGGGATCCGCTCGAGGAAGTCGGCGCCGACGCCCGCCGACGCACGCGGCGTCAGCGAGTGAGCGGCCGCGTCGTATTCCCCGACCCAGGCGAACTGGTACGGGTCGGAATCCGCGACGATCTCGCAGACCGCCTCTTCGAGGTCGGTCCGGGTCTCGGCGTGGACGAGCGCGGCGTTCACGTCCTTGATGACGGCCACGATGCGCTCCATCGCCGCCGTCCGAGCGACCGGTCCCTCCCGCTGGACCGCCGCCTCGATTCGGTCTGCGAGGCGCTCGGGTCGAATCTCGCCGTCGGGCCGGGGGACGTACGCCGAGACGCCAGCGGCGATCGCTTCGCTCGCGATCGATTCGGAGCCGTCGGCCGGCGCGAGGACGAACGGGAGGCGGTCGTCCCGGTCCCGAACGGCACGCAAGAACGACAGGCCGTCCATCTCGGGGAGGGCCAGTTCGCTCACGACGCAATCGACGGCCGCCAGTCGGTCGAGCGCCTGGCGTGGTGAGGCCACCTGGGTCACCGAGAGGGCAGACCGAGCGGCATCGAGTCGAGCGGGGACGGTCGCAGCATCGTCCTCGTCAGCGGACACGTACAGGACGTGAATCGGTCCAGCCTCGGAGGTGATCATACTGCCCCTCCGCAGCGGGGGAATTAATAGTATCTGCCAATTACAGGTTTCGTAAAATGGCGTCGTCGGCTCGCGGCCGCACCGGCAGTCGGGGGACGTGCCGAAAATGCAGTCGGCGGTTCGCGGCCACGCCGACAGGCGGAGGACGTACCGAGAATGGAGTCGACGGGCCTGGTCGACCCCGAACCCGCACCGGACGCGCCGGAAACGAACAAGGTTTTATGGCCGCCGGGGAGTAGAGATGAGCACTATGAGCAAGAAGTCCAAGGCCAAGAAGAAGCGGCTGGCCAAACTCGAGCGCCAGAACAGCCGCGTCCCGGCCTGGGTCATCATGAAGACCAACCGCGACGTGCAGCGAAACCCCAAACGGCGCCAGTGGCGGCGCAGCGACACGGACGAGTGATCCCATGAGTGCAAGCGACTTCGAAGAACGGATCGTCACCGTGCCCCTCCGCGACGTCCAGAAGGTCTCGAAGGGCGACCGCACGAGCAAAGCCATGAAACTCATCCGTGCGCACCTGGCCAAGCAGTTCGCCGTCGACCAGGATGCCGTCCGTCTGGACCCCTCGATCAACGAGGCCGTCTGGGAACGCGGCCGAGGCAACCCGCCGAGCAAACTCCGCGTCCGCGCCGCCCGGTTCGACGAGGCGGGCGAATCCGTCGTCGAAGCGGAATACGAAGCGGCGTAGAGCGTGCTCCGCACTGCCTTCTTCGGCTCACCGTACGTGGGCGTCTTCGCGGAGACCACGGCCGAGTACGTCGTCGTCCGGCGCGACCTGGACGACGACATCGCCGAAGCGCTCGAGGAGGAACTCGCGGCGACCGCCGTCCCCACGACCGTCGGTGGCTCCGCGACGGTGGGCGCACTGCTGGCCGGCAACGAGAACGGCATCCTGGTGAGCAGTCGGGCCACGGACCGCGAGATGGACCGACTCGAGACGGCGACCGACCTCCCCATCGCGAAGATCCCCGGCCGCATCAACGCCGCGGGGAACGTCGTCCTCGCGAACGATAGCGGGGCATTCGTCCACCCCGACCTCTCCCGGGAGGCCGTACAGGTCGTCCAGGACACCCTCGACGTCCCGGTGACGCGCGGCAACATCGCCGGCGTCCAGACCGTCGGGACGGCCGCCGTCGCGAACAACCGGGGGGCCCTCTGCCACCCGAAGGCCACCGACGACGAACTCGACGTGGTCGAGGAGGCACTCGACGTGCACGCCGACATCGGCACGATCAACTACGGCGGCCCGCTGCTCGGCTCCGGACTCGTCGCCAACGACGCCGGCTTCGTCGTCGGCGAGGACACGACCGGGCCGGAACTCGGTCGGATCGAAGACGCCCTCGGGTTCATCGACTGACGACCCCCGCGACTGTTTTCGGCGCACGGGACGGCGCTTCCCTCGACCGTTTCGCGCTGCTCCGGACCGTTTTCGCCGTTCGAGAGGTACTCGAGACCGCCCGGTTCGGGCGTTCGAGAGGGCGACGATGAGAAGATACTTCCCGCTAAAGACCCGCAGTCAGCGTATGAGTCTTGGCGGCGGAGGCGGTCAGCTCCAAGAGCTGTCTCAGCAGCTCCAGGCGATCGAAGAGCAGAAAGAACAACTCAACGAACAGATCGAGACCCTCCAGGCCGAGAAGGCCGAGATCGACGAAGCCAAAGAGGCCCTCGACGTGCTCGAGTCCGACGGAACCGTCCAGGTCCCGCTCGGCGGTGGCGCGTACGTCCGCGCAACCATCGAAAACGTCGACGAGGTCGTCGTCGACATCGGCGGTGGGTTCGCGGCCGAGCAGGACCGCGACGGCGCCAAGGAGACCCTCGAGAACAGAAAGGACATCCTCGATCAGGACATCGAAGACGTCCAGTCCCAGATCTCGGACCTCGACGAGGAAGGCCAGAAGCTCGAACAGCAGGCCCAGCAGGCCCAACAGCAGATGATGCAACAGCAGATGGCCCAGCAGCAGGGTCAGCAGGACCAGGAATAGGGATCCGTCGATGTTCGAGGGGTTGAAGGAGAAACTCGGGTCGTTCCGGGAGGACGCCGAAGAGGTCGCCGAGGAAGCGGCCGAGGATGACACAGACCAGTCAGCGGCGGCGCCCGAGACCGCGGCGGCCCAGACGTCGGCGGACGAAGACGTCGACGACGAACCGCCGGTTGCCGACGAAGACGCGGCTGGCGGCGGGAGTGAGGAGGCGACCGAATCGGCCACCGAGGACGACGGTCCCTCACTCGGAGCGAAGGCCAAGTCCCTGGCGACCGGGAAGGTCATCCTCGACGAGGACGACCTCGAGGGACCGCTCTGGGACCTCGAGATGGCCCTCCTCGAGAGCGACGTGGAGATGAGCGTCGCGGAGGCCATTCTCGACACCATCGAGGCCGACCTCACCGGCGAGCGTCGTGGGTTCACCGAACGGACAGAGAACCTCGTCGAGGCCGCCCTCCGGGACGCGTTGCTCGAGGTCATCGCGGTCGGCCAGTTCGACTTCGACGAACTCGTGGCGGCGAGCGAGAAACCGGTCGTCATCGTCTTCACCGGGGTCAACGGCGTCGGGAAGACGACGACCATCGCCAAACTGGCGAAGTACCTCGAGGACCGCGGCTACTCGAGCGTGCTCGCCAACGGCGACACCTACCGGGCCGGGGCCAACGAGCAGATCCAGGAACACGCCGACAGGCTCGAGAAGAAGCTCATCCACCACGAGCAGGGCGGCGACCCGACCGCGGTCATCTACGACGCCGTCGAGTACGCCGAGGCCAACGACGTCGACGTCGTCCTCGGCGACACGGCCGGTCGACTCCACACGAGCAACGACCTGATGGCCCAGCTCGAGAAACTGGATCGGATCGTCGAGCCCGACCTGACCATCTTCGTGGACGAGGCCGTGGCCGGCCAGGACGCGGTGAACCGGGCGAAGGAGTTCGATTCCGCGGCGTCGATCGACGGCACCATCCTCACGATGGCCGACGCCGATGCCCAGGGCGGAGCGGCCATCTCCATCGCCTACGTGACCGGGAAACCCATCCTCTTTCTTGGCACCGGCCAGGGGTACGACGACATCGAAAAGTTCGACCCCGAAGGGCTCGTCGACGACCTGCTCGGCGAGGAGTGACGGTTTCTCGGCGACGAGGTCGACTCCCGTTTAGCGACGGAGACGAAGCTCTGCGGAGCGTGGCGAACAGGCGAGACGACCGACGCGCCGGGCGCCGTCTCGCACACCCGCGGCCCGCCCGGCGGTAGCATTCACCGCACGCCCAGCGCTCGCGCCGTCTTCCGGTATCAACCCTCGGAGGGGTCGTCCTCCAGGTGGACGGCGGGCGCGCCGGCGGCCACCCGACGCAACGGCAGGCGACGGCCACGGCGGTCGTACACCCGGACGTCGTCGGACTCCCAGGGCGGAATCGCGACGAGGACCCGCGGCCCGAGGTCGTCGCTACTGGAGAGGTCCGGGTCGGCGTCCGGATGCGAGACGAACCGTCCCTGTGCGGAGCGTGCGGGCTGGCCGAGATCCACCCCGAAGACGCGGTTGACAGCACCGCCGGCGCCTGGAAAGGAGAACTCCGCGAAGATGGGCGTCGACGGCGGGACGTCCTCGAGCGGGATGCCAGCCCCCTCGTTCGGCTCGAGATCGCCAGAGTCCCGGGTGGAGAGCGGGACACTCACCGGGTCGGGGTCGCGGTCCCGGGCGAGTTCGAGCAGGGCATCGAGGAGTGGGGCGGTCACGTAGACGGGGTCCGACACGACCGGCGGTAGGGGCCCCATCCTCATAGGCGTGTCCGGACCGATCGGCTCCTCGCGGCCGGGCAGGGAGACAAGGCCTTTAATGGCCCGACGGCCTACGGAAGGGTACTACGATGGTACTCGACGACCTCGGGAGTTCCCTGCGGGGGACACTCGACAAACTCCGTGGGAAGTCCCGCATCAGCGAGGAGGACGTCGACGAGGTCGTCAAGGAGATCCAGCGGTCGCTGCTCCAGGCCGACGTCGACACGGCCCTCGTCATGGCGCTCTCCGAGGACATCAAGTCCCGGGCCCTCGACGAGGAACCGCCCGGCGGGACCACCGCCAGGGACCACGTCCTCCGGATCGTCTACGAAGAACTCGTCGCCCTCGTCGGCGACTCCACCGAGCTACCGCTCGAAGAGCAGACCATCCTGCTCGCCGGCCTCCAGGGGTCGGGGAAGACGACGACCGCCGCCAAGATGGCCTGGTGGTTCTCGAAGAAGGGACTGCGCCCCGCGGTCATCCAGACCGACACCTTCCGCCCCGGCGCCTACGACCAGGCCAAGCAGATGGCCGAATCCGCCGAGGTCGCCTTCTACGGCGATCCGGACGAAGAGGACCCCGTCACCATCGCCCGCGAGGGGCTCGAGGCGACGAGCGATGCCGAGGTCCACATCGTCGACACGGCCGGTCGCCACGCCCTCGAGGAGGACCTCATCGACGAGATCGAGGAGATCGAGGCGACGGTCGACCCGGACAACCGGCTGCTCGTCCTCGACGCCGCCATCGGCCAGGGTGCCAAAGAGCAGGCCCAGCGGTTCGACGACGCCATCGGCATCGACGGCGTCGTCATCACCAAACTCGACGGCACGGCCAAGGGTGGCGGGGCGCTGACCGCCGTCAACGAGACGGGCTCGACCATCGCGTTCCTCGGGTCGGGCGAGACCGTCCAGGACATCGAACGCTTCGAGCCCTCGGGGTTCATCTCCCGGCTCCTCGGCATGGGGGACCTGAAACAGCTCACCGAGCGCGTCGAGCGCGCGATGCAGGAGACCGAAGCCGAAGAGGAGGACTGGGACCCGGAGGACATGCTCCAGGGCGAGTTCACCCTCAAGGACATGCGCCACCAGATGAAGGCCATCGACCGCATGGGCCCGCTGGGGCAGGTCATGGACATGATCCCGGGGATGGGTGGCAACGTCATGGATCAGTTGCCCGACGACGCGATGGACGTCACCCAGGAACGGATGCGCTCGTTCGACGTCATCATGGACTCGATGACCGAGGGCGAACTCGAGAACCCACGCTCCATCGGCCAGAGCCGCACGGAGCGTATCGCCCGCGGCAGCGGGACCACCGCGGACGACGTCAGGGAGTTGCTCGAGCAGTACCGGATGATGTCCCGCGCCATCAAGCAGTTCCAGGGCATGGGCGACAGCGATATGCAGCGGATGATGAAACAGATGGAGGGCGGCGGCGACATGGGCGACCTGGGCGGCAACGGTCCGTTCTGAGCGCCCACCCAGGCCGTGGGCCTTTTTACCGTATCGCTGCGTTGTGCGCCCATGAGCGTCCGCGAGGTGGTCGTGGAGAGCTTCCGGGAGGGGGCCGCGCCCATCGCCGCGAGCGCGGTCGGCGGGTTGACCGCCGGCGTCATCCTCGGCGGGATGCAAGAGCAACTCGCCGCGCTCCCCGGCCTGCTCGTCCTCGTTCCCGCGCTGCTGGCGACCCGGGGGAACGTCTACGGTGCGTTCGCCTCCCGCATCGCCTCCGGCCTCCATCAGGGGCTGATCGATTCCCACATCCGACCGGACGACCGGCTCCAGGCCGCCGTTATCGCCGCGATGTCGAACAACATCCTCGCGAGTGGCTTCGCCGCGGTGCTCACGGTCGTGATCCTCAGGCGGATCGACTACCCGGTCGCCGGAATGGCCGAGCTGTTCGGTATCGCCGTACTCGCGGCCTTCCTCGCGGGACTCGTGTTGACGGTCGTCGTGATCGTGGTCATGCTGCTCGGGTTCCGGCGCGGTATCGATCCGGACACGCTCGTCGGTCCCCTGGTGACCACGACCGGGGACGTCATCGGTATCGGCTTCCTCTTGATCGCCGTCGAGATCGTCCTCGCGCTGGGGGTCGCCTAGATGCTCGGTGGGCAGGTCACCCAGCAGTGGACCGTCCGTGGCATCCTCCGGGCGACCATGCCCGTCCTGCTCGTGCTCACGATCGTCGCGGTCGGGTCGGGACTCGTCCTCGGTGGGTTCGAAGACGCCCTCTACGAACACCCCTCGTTGCTCATCCTCGTCCCGGTCACCATCGGCACGGCAGGGAGTCTGGGGAGCCTGCTCGCCAGTCGGCTCTCGACGGCGTTCCACCTGGGGACCCTCTCTTTCTCCCTCGATAACGAGGACCTAATCGGGCACACCCTCGCGACGGTGCTGCTCGCCCTCACCGTATTCCCCCTCGTGGGCGTCGGCGCGTGGGCCATCGTCGCCGGAACGGTCGGGTCGGAACTCGGGCTGGAGACGGTCCTCACCATCGCCACCGGCAGCGGCGCGGCGCTCTCGGTGTTGACCGTCGCGGTTACCCTCGCGACGACCTACGGTGCGTACGTCCTCGGTCTCGACCCCGACGACGTGGTCATCCCCGTGGTCACGGTCACCTGCGACGTACTGGGGGTCATCGCCCTCTACGTGATGGTGACGCTGTTCGCCTGAGCGACAGCAGACCCGTCCGGCTCACTCGTCGGGATACTCGGGTGGCTCGCCGTCCTCCGTCGCGGGCGCCAGATAGTCGATGAACGCCTCGACGTCCGGTTCGTGGACGGTGATGGCCACCTGGACGTCGCCGAGTTCGTCGGGGTTGCCGACCGCGAAGTTGATCACGTCGTTCCGGGCGGCCTGTTTCGTGAGTTCGAAAGAGACGCCGTTTGGCCCCCGGTTCGCGAGGAACTCCGACCGAGCGGTGTCCAGGATCCGCTGCTGGAAGAGCCGTTTGCGGAAATGCGAGACGTCGTGGGTCTCGGCGGTCACCCGATCGCCGTGGGTCGCGACCTCGCTCTCGGGGAAGAGCGTCGTGATGGTCTCGACCACCCGCTCTTCGACCTCCGTGGGGTTGACCGGGGCTTCGAGTCGGACGGCTATCTTGTAGGCCGTCATCGGTCTCCGTCCTCCGCGAGGAGCGTGCGGACGCGGTCGCGAAAGGCCTCGAGGCTGTCCGTATTCTCGATGGTGACGTCGGCCGCCTCGATGGCATCGTCCATACCGAAGCCCCGTTCGCGCTCGTCGCGCTCGACCAGGGACTCACCGCCGTCGTCCTCGGCGGCGTCGCGTCCCCGGTCGGCGATCCGCTCCGCCCGGAGGTCGTAGGGCGCGAACACCTCGATCAGGGTGAACTCGTCGCCGAACGCCTCCTCGAAGACCGCCACCTCGTGGCCCGAGCGGATGCCGTCGACGAGAACGACCTCGCTATCCTCGAGTGCCGACTCGATGATCGGGAGCGAACGGTCGGCGATGGCGGCGAGCCCGTTCTCCTCGCGCATCGCCTGCGCGACCCGCCCGTGGTCCGAGGCGGGGTCGAGCCCCCGGTCCGCCGTCTCCGCTCGAACCACGTCGCCCATCGTGACGACCGGGATGTCCATCTCGCGGGCTACGGCCGCGGCTTCGCTCTTCCCGCTCCCCGGTAGTCCGACGATACCGATGACCTGCATCGGGTCGACGTAGGTGGGCCCGGGCCTTTTGGATTCCGCTCTCAGTCGCCGTCCTCGCCACCGTGCGGCGCGGAGGGCGTGACCGCGGCCAGCCCCCGGGCGAAGTCCTCCGCCGTGACCCGTGGATCACCGCCCCGCCGACCCTCCACGGCGGCCTCGATGGCGAGCAGACTCGCTTCCCGGACCACCGCCTCGATGTCGCTCCCGGTGTAGCCGGCGGTCTCCGCGGCGAGCGCGTCCAGGTTCACCCCCTCCATCGGCACCGAGGCGGTGTGGACGGTGAAGATGTCCCGGCGAGCGGCCCGGTCCGGCAGCCCGACCTCGACTAACTGTTCGAAGCGCCCGGTCCGGACCAGGGCGGGGTCGATGACGTCCGGTCGGTTGGTCGCGCCGATGACCACCACGTCGTCGAGTGGCTCCAGGCCGTCCATCTCGGTGAGGAGCTGGGAGACCACCCGCTCGACTACCTGGGTGCCGACGTCCTCGCCCCGCCGCGGCGAGATGGCGTCCACCTCGTCGAAGAACACCACACTCGGGGCGTGCTGGCGGGCGGTCTCGAAGATGTCCCTGATCGCGCGTTCGCTCTCGCCGACCCACTTGTCGAGCACCTCGGGCCCCTTCACCGAGATGAAGTTCGCCTCGGTGGCGTGGGCGACCGCCTTCGCGAGCATGGTCTTTCCCGTTCCCGGCGGGCCGTAGAGCAGTATCCCGCGGGGCGGCGTCGCGTCCATGTACTCGAAGAGGTCGGGGAACCGCATCGGCCACTCCACGCTCCGCACGAGCGCCCGCTTGGCCGCCTCGAGCCCGCCGACGTCCTCGTACGTGACGGTCGGGACGTCCACGTGGTGGTCCCGCATCGCGCTGGGTTCGGCGACCGCGAGCGCCCGTTCGAAATCCTGGACGGCGACGGCGTCGCCGTTCTCGCGCCGCGCTGCGGCCAGCACCGCCTCCGAGACCAGCGCCGAGAGGTCCGCCCCGACGAACCCGTGGGTCCGGGCCGCGATCTCGTCGAGGTCGACGTCATCGCCCAGGGAGACGTCCCTGGTCCGAACGGCGAGGATCTCCCGGCGTTCCTCGCTGGACGGCACCCCGAGCGAGACGTCGCGCTCGAGGCGATCGCCCCGGCGGAGTGACGGGTCCACGTCGCCGGGCTTGCGCGCGATACCGAGCAGGGCGACGCCGGGTTCGGTCGCGAGCGCGTCGACGAGCGAGCGGAGGTGGGCCGCGATCCGCTGCCCCCGATCCGTCGACCGGGCGTCGGCCGGGGCGATCTCGTCGAGTTCGTCCACGACCACCAGCGTCGGTGCGTTGGCCCGGGCTTCGCGAACCACCTTCGAGCACGCCTCGCCGACCGCTGGCGACCGCATGCCGGCGACGTCTGCACTGTCGAGCCAGACGACGTGGACGTCCATCTCCGTGGCGACGGCCTGCGCGAGGAGGGTCTTCCCACTCCCCGCAGGCCCGGTGAGGAGGACGCCGCCCACGCGGCGCTCGCCCAGTCGCTCGAATCGCCCGGGCTCCGTCAGTGGGCTGGCGATGGACTCGCGGAGCGTGCCGATCGCGTCGTCGAGACCGCCGACGTCGTCGACGGTGACCGGCGCCGGCCCATCCTCGCGGACCGGTTCGTCCCGGACCAGGACCGTCGTCTGTTCGGTGAGCAACACGGGCCCGTCGGGGGTCGTCCCCGTGACCACGAACGAAAGCGAGAGGGCCCCGTCGAGGAGCGTGGCGTCGACCGCGTCGCCCGATGCGACCGGCCGCCCCGCCAGTGCGCGACCGAGTGGCACCTCGCCCTCCTGGACCTCCACCGCCCGCGTCGGGGCGAGAGTGACCTGCGAGGCTGGTTCGAGAGTGGTCTTTGCCACCGTGACGCGGTCGCCGGGGTCCACGGCGGCGTTCTCCCTGACCGCCGGTCCCAGCGCGACCCCGTCGACGTCGACGTTCGCCCGGGAGACCGAGGCCACGGTCCGGTCGCGGCCCTCGACGGCGACGTACTCGCCCGGCGCGACCCCCAGGCGGGCCATGACCGCCCGTTCGATGCCGGCTTCGTCGGCGCGAGCGGGTTGGGGATCGGTCGTGACCACGAGGTCGAGGGTGTCGGCGTCGGTGCTCATCGGTGATCGGTGGGCATCGGCGGTCGGTTGCGTGGCGGTGCGGCGTGGCTGTTCGGCCCGTTCGGGGTACGGAGCGAGCGGGCGGAGCGGGAGCGTGCCTGCATGGTTACGGAGCGGGGAGGGGAGTGTGGATACCCGGAGTCTGGACCGCCAGGACCTTAAAAGGGCCGTCGGGCGACGGGACAGGCCGATATATATAAAGTTGGCACGGGCATAGCCGAGCGCAGGGCACGTAGCTCAGTCTGGATAGAGCGTCGGACTTCTATCCGCGGCAGCGTCGCTGTCGGGGGAAGACATCCGACGGTCGTGGGTTCGAATCCCATCGTGCCCGTGCACCTTTTTACTCGTCGGGTTTCCTCGCTTCGCTGCGGGAACCCTCCTCGTAAAAATCTGCACCAAAAACGTCCTCGGTGCTCACTTCGTTCGCACCGAGTGAACCGCCTCGCTTCGCTCGGCGGATGCTGGCGTAGCGACGTCCAAATTGGTTCGACAAAAATGAATTCGATCAGGCGTGCGTATCGAAGCGGGCTCGTCCGGGCGTAGTTCAAATCGGTTCGAGTGTAGCTCGACTTGCTCTCGTTCGCGACCGACAATCGGCACCTCGATTCCTACCCAGATTCTCAGACCAGCACCGTCTCCACCCGAACCTCCCCGTCCTCCGTGACCGTCACCGCGTGTTCCTCGTAGCCCTGAACGGTCCGGTCGATGGCTGCCTCCCCGTCGATCAACAATCGAACCGGACACGACTCCCCGTCCTCCTCGCGAACGAGTTCCACCCGGTCGCCGGCTTCGAGGACGTACTCCTCGTCGCGGCAGTCGGCCTCCAGCACGACCTCCCCCGAGAACCCGAATTCCACCAGCACCGACATGAGGAGCGTTCCCACGTCGAGTATCGAGGGGTCGCTCGTCGGCGTCGGGGTTTCTGTCGGCTCTGGATCGGTCGTTGTCGGCGTTTCGGTCGTGGTGGGGTCGTCCCCCTCCCGGCCAGTGCAGCCGGCGAGTGAGACGAGGCCCGCGCCGAGACCGGCGAGGAGGTGCCGTCGCTGCATACCGAAGCGTCACGACGCGAGCGGCAAGTGCTTTCCCGGGTTTCGGGTCCGGCTCTACCCCTGGAAGCCGTCTTCGAACCAGAAGGTCCCGTCGCGCTGGACGACCTCGCCGTCCACCTCGATGCGGGAGTCCTCGGCCATGTCCACGATCATGTCGACGTGGGTCGCGCTCTCGTTGGTCGCGTTGTCCTCGCCGACGCACTCGTCGTAGGCCATGCCGACGGCCATGTGGACGGTGTCGCCCATCTTCTCGTCGAAGAGCATGTTGTAGGTGAACCGGTCGATGTCGCGGTTCGTCCCGATGCCGAGTTCGCCGAGATACCGGGCACCGTCGTCTGTGTCCAGCACCTCGCCGAGAGTCTCCTCGTTCGTGTCGGCGGCGTAGTCGACGACTTCGCCGTCCTCGAACGCGAGGAAGGCGTTCTCGACCTCGCGGCCCTGGTGGTAGAGTGGCTTGTCGAAGAGCACCTCGCCCTGGACGGAGTCGACGACCGGCGCGGTGAACACCTCGCCGGCGGGCATGTTGTGGCGGCCGTAGTCGTTGATGGCGACGTTGCCCGCGATGGACATCGTGACGTCGGTGGTCTCGCCGCTCACGATACGGACCTCGCTGCCCTCGTTCAACCGGTCGACGAGCTGTGCCTGGAACTCGCGCTGGGCCGCCCAGTCCTTGTCGATGGCGTCCCAGACGAAGTTCTCGTATCCCTCGGTGCTCATCCCGGCGAGCTGAGCGTTGGCGGCGGTGGGGAACTGCGTGAGCACCCAGCGCGAGTCGAGCATCTCCGAGCGGGCGGCCTCCGCGGCGCGGCTGAAGGCGGCCATGGTGGCCGGTTCGACGTCGCCCTTCTCGGTGACGTTCTCGTTCGCGCGAGCGCGGATGATGACGTCGGTATCGGCGAACAGACCCTCGACGTGGTCGGGGTCGGGGATGGCGTCGCCCTCGATGGCGCGGAGGTACCCGCGGGTGGCGCGGTCGCTCCCGATGGGGGTGCCGCCCGACAGCATGACGGGGCGGGCACCGATCTCGCCGAGGCGTTCGTAGATGGCGACGGCGAGGTCTTCGGCGGCGGGCGGGACGCTGACGACGACGCGCTCGCCGGCCTCGATCTCGGTCGAGTGATCGACGAGGACGTCGGCGTGGCGGCGGATGCGTGGGTCCATGCCTGCACTGGCGTCGACGGGGCGGATACGGTTTTCGAAACGGGGTCCCGACCGCCATTCGTTTATAGCGAAGCGGACGGAGTGAGATTATGATCGACCTGCGGAGCGACACCGTGACACTGCCGAGCGAGGAGATGCGACGGGCGGCGGCCGATGCCGAGGTCGGCGACGACGTCTACCGGATGGACCCGACAGCGAACGAACTCGAGGCGCGAGCGGCCGAGATCGTGGGCACGGACGCGGCCATGTTCGTCCCCTCCGGGACGATGGGCAACCAGATCGCCGCCCGCGTTCACACCGAGCACGGGCAGGAGGCCCTCGTCGAGGCGGAGAGCCACGTCGTCCGGTGGGAGCTGGGTGGGTTCGCCGACCACAGCGGGCTGCAGGTTCGCACGCTCGACGGCGGTCCACGGGGCATCCCCTCGCCCGAGCAGGTCCGCGAGGGGTACGTCGAGGAGAGTCTCCACCGGCCAGGGACGGGGTTGCTCTCCCTCGAGAACACTCACAACTACCGCGGTGGCGTCGCCATCTCGCCCGAGAGGCTCGCGGCGACCGCCGAGGCTGGTCGGGAGCTGGGTATCCCGGTCCACCTCGACGGCGCTCGCCTCTTCAACGCGGCACTGGCCCACGACGTGGACGTGACCGCGTTCACCGATTCGGTCGATACGGTCATGTTCTGTCTCTCGAAGGGGCTGGGCGCCCCCGTCGGGTCGCTCCTCGCGGGCGAGGAGGCCTTCATCGAGGAGGCTCGCCGGGTCCGGAAGCTCATGGGTGGCGGCATGCGCCAGGTCGGGATGATCGCGGGGCCCGGGCTCGTCGCCCTCGAGAACCGCGACCACCTCGCCGAGGATCACGCGAACGCGAAACGCCTCGCCGATGGGCTCGCCGAGATCGACGGCCTCACCGTCCAGGAGCCGGAGACGAACATCCTGATGGTGGACACCGAGGGCACCGGAATGAATGCAAGCGAGTTCCGCGACCTGATCGAGGAGGTCGACGTCTACGGCGTGCCCCGCGACGGGACGGTCCTCCGGTTCACCACGAACTGGAACGTCGACGCGGACGACATCGACGCGGCCGTCGAGCGCATCGACGACGTGCTGGCCTCCCGTTAGTCCCGTCCGCGGTCCATCCCTTCGCGGAATCCGACGAGGGTCCGCCGGATCATGAGAAAGAGGAAGAAGACGAACAGCAACAGCGCGCCGAGGATGAAGAGAAACGCCGGGTCCAGCGGTACCATATTCAATCGGTGGCCGCCGCGGGACAAAGGCGTTTCGTCCGTTTCGGGTCGAACGCCAGCCACGCGCGGTTTCGCCTGAAAAACAATTAAACGGTGGGCCGTCGTGATACAATCGTAATGTCCGGCCTCTTGCCCTCCAGTTCGGAGCCGGAGCCGCCCGACGGCGAACCCCGCGTCATCGGCGTGGACGAGGAGGACGCCGAGGACGTCCTCGCCGCGCTCTCCTCGGAGACGGCCCGCTCGCTGTTCGCGGCCATCCACGACCAGCCGTCGACGCCCTCCGAACTCGCCGACCGTACCGAGACGTCCCTGCAGAACGCCCAGTACCACCTCGAGAAACTCGACGACGCCGACCTGATCGAGGTCGTCGACACCCGCTACTCCGCGAAGGGGCGGGAGATGAACGTCTTCGGCCCGAGTGGGGCCCCGGTCGTCCTCTTCGCCGGCGGGGATACCGCGGGAAGCGACGTCCGCGCGGCGCTCTCGAGTCTCCTCGGGGGCGTCGGCATCCTCGCCGTCGCCAGCCTCGCCGTCCAGGAGCTGTTCGGTGGCGGTATCGGGGCCCTCCTCCCGTCCGGAAGCGGGGGCGACGGTGCGACCGCGCCCCAGACCACCTCGGCTGGCGACGCCGACATGATGGTGGCCCAGGAGGAGGCCGCGACGACCGTCGCGGAGACCGCGACGTCGCAGGCGGACGCGGCCGCGGCGGGCGCGGCGAGTCTCCCCCCGGGCCTGTTGTTCTTCGTCGGCGGGGCGCTCGTGCTCGCGCTGGCGGCCCTCTGGTGGTACGCCCGGCGGTGAGAAGCGGTGGTCGCCGGGTAACTAAAACGCCCATTTGAGTATACGTCGATTATTTGATATTGCGCCCCGATGGTGTCAGTAGGGCCTCGCGGGTTCGCCCACACCCGCGATGGCCCGTGCGACCCACGCCCCACCCTACTGCCCGTCCCCACTGGCCGAACGGCCCTCCACGGCGATCCGCGACAGCGCAGTCCCGTCGGCCGTCCGGATCGCCCCTTCTACACCGCCGTTTTCGACCGATAGCTCGGCGTAGGTCCGGTGACCGCCCCGCGGTCGCTCGTGGCTCCCCGGATTGACGAGGAGGACGTCCGCCACCCGCTTCGCGAGCGGTCGGTGGGTGTGCCCCGAGATGACCACGTCCGCCCCCCGTTCACGGCCGAAGTAGACCAGTCCCATCTCCCCGCCGCGCTGCGTGTGGGTGACCGCGAACCGGACACCCCCTTCCTCGAAGACGCGGGCAGGGGGCAGGCGCTCGGTGACGGTCGCCTCGTCGGCGTTGCCGTGCACGGCCAGCAACCGGTCGGATTCGCGCTGGAAGGCATCCAGCGTGGCGTCACTGGTGAAGTCCCCGGCGTGAACGACGGTCTCGGCCCGCCGAATCGACCGGGCGACGGCGCCGTCGAGGGTGTACTCCCCATCCGCGTGCGTGTCGGAGACGACCGCGATCATGGCAGACGGTCGGCGGCGGAGCCGTGAATGCATTGTGCCTGGGCGAACGGTTTTGTGGCGGTCCGCCGAATGCCCGGATGGATGGCAAGTAGCACGTCGGTCGTCGTCGCCGCGCTGTTCGCCAACGCCGCCATCGCCGTGATGAAGTTCGGCGGATTCCTGCTGACCGGCAGTCCGGCGATGCTCTCGGAGACCTATCACTCCATCTCCGACACCGGCAACCAGGTGTTCTTGCTAATCGGCATCCGGTATGGCGCCCAGGACGCGACGCGCGCCCACCCCTTCGGCTACGGCAAGGCACAGTTCTTCTACAGCTTCCTCGTGAGCGTGTTGCTGTTC
>JBNJDE010000012.1:0-29946 GCA_051744605.1 Halobacteriota archaeon | reverse complement strand
CGGTGTACTCGATTTCCAGACAGCGAATCGAGAATCGATCACCGCGAAACTCGTGATGGGAGTCGCGGCATAGCAGGCTGATTTTCGACGGGACGAGTGAAGCCCCACGTGCTGAAACCCCGCGCTGTATCGGTCGTCTGCGCCGATCGGATAGATTGGCGGCCGAAAACCAGTGCGTCGGTGGTCCGATGATCACCTCGGCGCTGCCCACATTAACGGGATCGCCTCAGCGTTCGAGTTCGTCGAACAGCGCACGCACGCGAGACTGGATATCGTCGCGGATCGCAGCGACCGCTTCGGGCGACTTCCCGTCCGGGTCGTCGAGGTTCCAATCACGATTGTCGCCGCCCCAGCCGGCCGGACAGACGTCGTCCGCCGAACAGCCCATCGTGATGACGTAATCGCTCTCGCTCGTCTCCTCGAACGTGATCTCTCGGGGCGTCCGATCGGCGATATCGACGCCGACCGCCGCCATCGCTTCGACGGCCTCCTCGTGGACGTGGTCGGCCGGCCGCGTCCCCCCGGTGAGCAGTTCGATTTCGCTCCCGAGTTCTCGCTCGTCGGCCTCCCGCTGGGCGAACGCGTACGCCATCTGTGAGCGGCCCGCGTTCTGCACGCAGACGAACGCGATGGTCGTGTCGGCCATCAGTCGCCCCCCTCCGTTGGGTCGCCAGCCGAGGCTCCGAGACGACCGGTCGTGTAGCCTCGCCAGTCGTAGGTCCGCTGGAAGTAGAGTGCGACGTTGACGAGTCCGAGGAGCACTGGCACCTCGATGAGCGGTCCGACGACGGTCGTGAAGGCCACGCCGGAACCGACGCCGAAGACAGCGACGGCCACGGCGATGGCGAGTTCGAAGTTGTTCGAGGCGGCCGTAAACCCGATGGCAGTCGTCGTCGAGTAGTCCGCGCCGATGCCCCGCCCCATCGCGAAACTGACGAAGAACATCACGACGAAGTAGATGGTCAGTGGCACGGCGATAAGAAGGACGTCGCTCGGCTGGCCGACGATCCTCTCGCCCTGCATCGCGAACATGACGATGACGGTGAAGAGCAAGGCGACGAGCGTCACGGGACTGATCGTCGGAACGAACGTCTCCTCGTACCAGTCGACGCCCCGCGTGCGAGTGCCGACGATCCGCGAGAGGATGCCGCCAGCGAAGGGAATACCGAGGAAGATAGCGATGGCCTGGAACACCTGCATGGGGGTAATGTCGAACGCGTCGATCCCTGCGGCGAGTCCCTCGAGGCCGAGTAGTTCGGGCAGAAACAGGGCAAAGAACCAGACGTAGACGCCGTACGTGAAGATCTGAAAGACGCTGTTGAAGGCGACCAGGCCGGCGGCGTACTCGCTGGAACCGTCCGCGAGGTCGTTCCAGACGAGCACCATCGCGATACACCGGGCCATCCCGATGAACACCAGTCCGAGGAAGAACCCTGGTCTGGCCGGCAACCCTGGAACCACGCCGCCGAAGAAGACGATGGCGAGTGCGAACATCACCGTCGGGCCGATGAGCCAGTTTTGTACGAGGCTCAACCCGAGGATCCTCGTATTCCGGAAGACGGTGGGTAATTTCCCGTAGTCGACCTTCGCCAGCGGCGGATACATCATCAAGATGAGGCCGATCTCGACGAGGTGATACCCCTGGATCGGTCGGGTCACCGACGGGGCGACGGTCCCGAGCCCCACTCCCACGGCCATCGCCACGAAGATCCAGATCGTGAGGTACCGATCCAGAAACGACATCCGGCCGACGACGTCGTCGCTCATATCGTCACCGCCACGGAGGAGTCCTCGACGATCACGTCGAGGAGGTCGGCTGCGCGCTCGGAGACGTCGTAATATCGCCAGCGGCCGTCCTTGCGTCTCGTGACGAGACCGGCACTGACCAACACGGAGAGCGCGTGACTCACGGCACTCTCGCTCACGTCGAGCAACGGTGCGAGTTCACAGACACAGAGGTCGTCGTCGATCGCCGCGAGATATCGGAGGATGCGATACCGCGTCTCGCTCGACAGGGCGCCGAACACGTCCGTGTGGGCGGTTACCTCGGTCTGATCGATGGAATCAGCGACCGATGTGAGGTCTGCTGCCCGCGTTTCGGCATCGACCCTGCACTGTTCGACGGAGTCTACCAGGTCCCGCTCGTCGCCCATATGAATGTCTGTGCAGATGTTCATATTAAGCGTTTGGATCCATCGTCGCCGTCGGCGTCGGGCCCATCGCTCGATCCGACGGCGGACAGTTGGCTCACCAATTCCGGACGATTGCCTCGAGGAGCCGATCGTACGTGGATTGCAGACCGCGCCACACGTCGGTCTCGAGATAGAGCACTGGATAGCGCGGTTCGTAGGATTCGTAGAGGTATTCGAAGAAGCCGTCCGGGGTATCCCCGATGGAGTAGACCCCGCGATGGTCCTGGATCGTCGACTGCCGGGATTCGATCATCCGCTCGGATTTTTGGGATAAGAGCTCGATACGAACCCGATAGGCGTCGAGTGCACCGAACCGTTCGTCCTCGAAATCGATGCTCGCGATAGTTCGACGTTCGTCTTCGATATCCCGAAGGTCGTCAGTCGTGGTCTCCAGGGATCGTACTTCCCTGTCGAGGGCAGTCTCGAGCTGTTCCCGTTCGGCGATGGCCTGCTCGATCTTCCCCTGGAGTGCCTGTAGCGTGACGGTCGAGAACCAGCCGGGGCGAGTCAGTGCGGCGCCAATTTCCCGCCCGAATTCAGCGTGAACGCTCGTCTCGTAGGTGTCGTCGTATTCGGCGTCGTAGTGTGCAACGCTCATGACCGTCTCCTCGTACGCAGTGCGGACGTCTGCCATCGTATTCGGGGTGGCCCCCCGATCGGTCTGGAACGGGTCGATCGCTGCGGAAACACCGGTCCCGCCACCGCCAACGACGGTGTTCGAGGTCGGCTGCTCTACTGCCCCGGCGAGTCGTCGAACCCGTCGACCGAACGCTTCGAAGGCCTGCCGTTCAGCGGTGGTTCGTTTCCGTTCGACGCGGACCGTGTGTTGGAGATCCTCGAAGGCCGATCCCAGCCGCCCGTTTTCTATCGCCTCCACGAGGGACATCGCTCGATTGGGGCTGGTCGTCGCTGTGTGATAACCGATTATAATTGCTCAACGTGGGAGTACAACCGTCTACCACGATCTCTATAGACGACCCGCGGGCTACAACGTTTTCTCGCGAGCCGCCGCCTGGAGTGCGGTTTCCGCGATGTTCGCCCCGTATTCCGCCGTTCGCGTCACGCTGTCGATGGTCGGTGCCAGGAGGTGGCTTTCCGGGACGTCCCGGTCGTGGAGCGACCGGCCGAGCGCCTCGAGCGAATCGGTCAACTCGTCGCGTTCGTCGAGCGCGTCGTGGGCGGCGTCGATATCGGTGTTACCGAAGACGGTGTTGACGGCCCGTTCGACGATTCCCCGCGCCGACGCCGCGTGTTCGCGGATCGGTTCGGCGAATTCCGGATCCGGCGGGGTTTCGAAGCGCCGTCCGAGGCCCGCAATTTTCTCGGCGTGATCACCGACTCGCTCCAGTTGCCGAGCAGTCGACTGGTAGTCGTAGAGCGTCGATTGGTCGAGGGAGAGTTCTTCGGTCTCCTGGAGGTCCACCAGCGACCGCTGGAAGTGCCGGGTGATCATCGCGTACAGTCGATCGACCTGATCGTCTCGTTCCACCACGTGGTCGGCGAGCTCGTCGTCTCCATGCAGGAGCGCCTCGGTTGCGTCCTCGTGCATCGCGAGCGCGACCTGGGTGAGTTGCACGGTCGACTGTTCGACCGAAACGGTCGCCGAATCGAGCAGGCTCTGCAGTGTCACCGTCTGGTCCGTCGATTCGATCGTCTCCAATCCGATGAACTTTCGCGCGACGGCCCGAATCGTTCGCGCGTCCTCGGCGATACCGCGCGCCGACGACAACGTCATCGAATTGAAGCCGGTGGTGTACAGGGCCTGCACCGTTCGCTGGATTTCTGCCGACGACCGGTCACCGACGTCGACCTCGATCGCCCATCTGTTGGTCACGTCCTCGGCGGGTTGGATGATCAATGTCCGATCGCGTGGGAAGAGACGAATCGTATCGCCCGTTGCCAGGTCGATATCCTTCGCCCATTGTTTGGGAAGCGAGACCGTAAACGTCGAACCGCCCGTGAGCTGTGCTTTGCGTGTTTCCATGTGGTGGTTACCGAGAGCCGCCTGCGTCTGCTACCGGTACAGTGTCCGACCGCTGCCGGTTACAGTGTGAATAGTTCTCTCCAGCGGAGGTAATTGCTGCTATGATGGGTATGTACGCCACTGAGAGATATATAGGACTACGTACCCCAACTGGGGCTGGGTGAGACGTCCCCCACGATCGACACGGGTCGCCTGCCCGGCCCCGTTATCGACACGTCGAGAGATCGGTCACGAGGGACATGTCGACCGATATCCACGTTTCCATTCGCTCGAGCCCGGTCAGGCCTGACGGATGGATCGTTCCCCGATCGGGCCGGTCGTCGTACCTGACGACGGCCAGACGGAGGTCGGGCACTGGCGTTGCACTCCCCTGTCCACGTGTCGCCGACCGATCGAGGGGCTGGTCGTCCTGGAGGCCAGTACCGGTATCGGATGGATGGGGTGGTGACGTCATCGTCGGCTCCAGTCGGCCGTTTCGCCCGGACCGACATAGCCGCTGCTAGGTGTCTCCCATAGCCCGCTATTGACCTACTATTCGAACGATCGTCTCGGTCGGTCGCCCGTGATCGACGACCCGCTATCGAGGCACCGGCTGGGATATATAGTACTCCGTATCCCACGGTAGTGCTATGACCCCGACCGTATCGGCCCATATCCATCAGAGCCACCCATAGGCCTATTATAAACCGCTTTAGTAGTGTGTCGCTCGGCTTCAGGTGATGACGCAAGATGCGGCGCGTCTGTCGGACGTGGTATCGCGGCGAAAATTCCTGGTGTCCTCCGGTGCGGCAGGTGCGCTGGCACTCGCAGGTTGTACGTCGAACACTGACGGGGACGACGGTGGAGACGACAACGGCGGTAGCGGTGGAGACGACAACGGCGGTAGCGGTGGAGACGACAACGACGGTAGCGGTGGAGACGACAACGGCGGGGCCGACACCCTCTCAGGGAGCGTCGTCATCTCGGGCAGCAGTACCGTCTTTCCCGTCTCGGACGCGATGGCCGAGATGTTCATGGAAGAGCACCCCGAAGTCAACGTGACCGTCGACTCGACCGGTAGCGGTGGCGGGTTCGAGAACCACTTCTGCCCCGGCGACGCCGACATCAACGGTGCCTCGCGTCCCGTCAAAGAGGGAGAGCTCGACCACTGTGGGGAAAATGGCGTCGAAGCGATCGAGTTCCACATCGCGAGCGACGCGCTGACGATGGCCGTCAACAACGACGCCGACTGGGTCGACAGCATGACGTTCGACGAGATGTCCCAGATATGGCGCGAGGACGGCGCAGAGAAGTGGTCGGACATCCGCGACGAGTGGCCGGACGAACCGTTCGAGCTCTACGGACCGGCCTCCACCTCCGGTACCTACGACTGGTTCAACGAGAACGTCATCGGGCCGGACCACGCCCACACCGCCCAGCACGAGCCGACGGAGGAGGACAACCTCATCGTGCAGGGCATCAAGGATTCCGAGTACGCGATGGGGTACTTCGGGTACGCCTATTACAACGAGAACTCCGACGCGGTCAAGGCCATCAGCGTGGCTGCAGAAGAAGGCGACGAGCCGGGCGCACCCAGCCTCCAAGCCGCCAAAGAAGGCACGTACCCGATGGCCCGCCCGCTGTTCATCTACGGCAGCGAGCAGTCGATCCAGGAGAAAGAGCAGGTCTACGAGTTCCTCGACTTCTACCTCGAGAAGGCCGAGACCGAAATGGTTCGCGAGATCGGCTACGTCCCGTCCAGCGCCGATATGCGCGACGAGAACCTCGCCACCCTCGAGGACGTCGCGGGGAACTGAGCGGATAGCGATTCGGATCGATCACACAATTTCCCTTACCAATGAGTAACGAGTCGACGCGGTTGCAACTGTCCGGCGGCCAGAAGCGCCGTGCGGCCCGGGAGCGGCTCTATCGCTGGATCCTGTTCCTGAGTGCCGCGCTGTCGGTGGTCATCACTGTCAGTATCGTCGCCGCGCTCTCTGTCGACGCAGTGGCCTTTTTCCGCATGGTCGACCCCGTGGCCTTTTTCACCGGCACCGAATGGACCACCAGTCGCGAGCAGTTCGGCGTCCTTCCGCTCGTCACGGGAACGTTGCTCGTGACCGTCGTCGCCGGTCTGGTCGCCATTCCGGTCGGCGTGGGCGCGGCCGTCTACCTCAGCGAGTACGCGACGCCCCGTGCCAAGTCCGTTCTCAAACCCGGCCTGGAGATACTCGCCGGCATCCCGACGGTCGTCTACGGCTATCTCGCACTCATCTACCTCACGCCGTTCCTCCGCACGTTCGGACTCGACCTCGGGACGTTCAACGTGCTCAGCGCCGCGATCATGGTCGGTGTGATGATCATTCCGATGGTGTCGAGTCTGAGCGAAGACGCGATGAGTGCCGTGCCGGACTCGCTACGCCAGGCCGGCTATGCGCTCGGAGCGACCAAGTACGAGGTGTCGACGGGAGTCGTCATCCCGGCGGCCGTCTCCGGTATCTTCGCCTCGTTCATCCTCGCGCTCTCGCGAGCCATCGGCGAGACCATGATCGTCGTGATGGCCATGGGGCTCCGGCCACGCCTGTTCGACCTCACCAGTCCACTCGAGAGCCTCTCGGAATCGGGACAGACGATGACCTCCGCCATGGTGCAGGCGGTCACCAGCGACGTCGGCGCGGCGTCGCCGACCTACAAGAGCATGTTCGCGCTCGGGTTGACGCTGTTCGCGATAACATTTCTCATGAACTTCCTGAGCAACGTCGTTGCCAGACACTACCGGGAGGAGTATCAATGACGGCCGAACTGCCCGCGACACCGCTCGGAACCGTCGCATCTGTTCCGGCGGTGATCCGCCCATGAAAAACGAAACCTCCACACGAACGTCCAGTGCTGGCGCATTCGACGGAACCCAATCGGTCGGCCGACTCCGTGGCCGACTGTTCGAGCTGCTTACGCTCGGGTCGACGGTGTTCGGCCTCCTCATGGTCGCGTTTCTGCTCGTGTACGTGTTCAACGACGCTCTCCGACCCTTCTCCGCCGACACCGGCTGGCACCTGGTCGTGTTCGCCACCGTCGTGGCCCCATCGTTGGGGCTCGCGGCGTACTACTACGCCAGGGACCCTCCCGCAGGCGAAGTCGCAGTCGCCAGCGTCGGGATTCCACTCGTGGGGCTGGTCACCGGGGCCGGTATCGCCGTGCTGTTCATCGAAATCGTCACCCCGGCGGAGTGGGCCGGACTGCTCCTCGGACTGGGCGCGGGTGTCGGTGCGGTGTACGCCCACCGTCGACTGCGACCCGACGCGGCCCTCGAGCGACTGATCGTCGTCCTGATCGCCCCCGTCGTCGCCACCGTCGGCGTTCCACAGCTCTCGGTCGATGCCACCGTGCGAACGCCGCTGACCGGGACCGAACTGTTTACCCTGGCGTTCTCAACACCGAAACTCCTGCCAGGCGTTCCCGAACTGTTCGGGTCGCTCCCGATGCTTCCGGTGGACTGGGCGCTCCTGGTGGCGTCGGTGACCGTACCGGTCGCGGTGCTGTTTGGCCGCGTCGTCTCTGTCCGGCGGGACGACGACCGCGGCGTCGTCGAATGCGTACTGGCCTCGGTCGCCGTCGTCACTGCCGGCGTGTTCCTCGCGCCCCAGGCTGGTCTCGACGCCGAGAACTGGGTGGTACTCGCGACGGCGACGCTCATTCCGACCGGAACGTATCTGGAGGGGGTACTCCGACGACGTGAGGGGATCAGCGGCCTCGCGTTCCCGGTCGTGCTCGTCGCTGGCGTCGTCGTCGCGGCCCTGCTGGTTCGGACGTTCGGTTTCGCCGGCCCGAACCCCTGGCTGGACTGGGGCTTTCTCACCAGCCCGACGTCACGAACACCCGACAAAGCGGGCATCTATCCGCCCCTCGTGGGCTCCGTGATGATGCTCGTCGTCATCATCGTCGCGGTGTTCCCCGTCGGCGTCGGCGCAGCGATATATCTCGAAGAATACGCCCCCGACACGGGAGTTGCCGGCCGAGTCGTCGACCTCATCGAGATCAACATCGGCAACCTCGCCGGCGTTCCGTCGGTCGTCTATGGCCTGCTCGGGCTCTCGCTGTTCATCAAAGGAATGGGCCTGCGCTCCGGTATCGTCATCGTCGGGGGGCTCACCGTCGGGTTGCTCATTCTCCCGATCGTCATCATCTCCGCCCAGGAGGCGATTCGCGCCGTCCCGGATTCCCTGCGAAAAGCGTCGTACGGAATGGGTGCCACGCGATGGCAGACCACCCGGAACGTCGTCCTCCCACGGGCGCTGCCGGGAATCCTCACGGGAACGATCCTCGCGCTCGGTCGCGCCATCGGCGAGACCGCACCGCTGTTGATGATCGGAGCGGCCTCGAGCGTCCGACTGGCGCCGAACGGCTTCTTCGATAAGTTCAGCGCGATGCCACGACAGATCTTCGCCTGGTCCTCGGAGTTCGACGCGGACTTCCGGTTCGGCGTGCTGGCAGCCGGCGTCGTCACCCTGCTCGTCGTCCTGTTGTTGATGAACGGGACGGCGATCGTCATCCGCAACAAATACCAGAGAGGTAATTGATATGACAAACGGAATTTCCAGTACCGACGGTGACCCCGGCGGTATCGGTCACGAACTCGAGAGTAGTACGCCGTCGATGGACGAAGCGACCGTCGAAAGTAACGAATCCACTGCCCATGCCGACCCGGGTACGGCCGTGATCGAATCCAGCAACCTCACCGTCTCCTACGGCGACGAAACGGCCCTCGATGCGGTCGATATCTCGATCCCGTCACACCAGGTGACCGCGATCATCGGCCCGTCTGGCTGTGGGAAATCGACGTTTCTCCGGTCGCTCAACCGGATGAACGACCTGATCGACGCCGCGCGTATCGAGGGAGAGCTCTTCTTCGACGGGACGAATATTTACGGAGAAGACGTCGACCCGGTAGCGCTCCGGCGACGGATCGGCATGGTCTTCCAGCACCCCAATCCCTTCCCCAAGAGCATCTACGACAACGTCGCCTACGGGTTGCGCGTCCAGGGGGACACCGAGAATATGGACGAGCGCGTCGAACAGGCGCTCAAGCGAGCGGCGCTGTGGGAGGAAGTCCAGGACGACCTCGAGAAGAGTGCCCTCGACCTCTCGGGCGGTCAACAACAACGACTGTGTATCGCTCGAGCGATCGCCGTCGATCCGAAGGTGCTCTTGATGGACGAGCCCGCCTCGGCGCTCGATCCGATTGCAACGGCGAAAATCGAGGACCTCATCGAGGAGCTTGCCACCGAGTTCACCGTCGTCATCGTCACCCACAACATGCAACAGGCCGCCCGGATCTCCGATACGACGGCCGTATTCCTCACCGGTGGGAAGCTCGTCGAGTACGACGACACGGATCAGATCTTCGAGAATCCCCAGAACCAGCGCGTCGAGGACTACATCACCGGCAAATTCGGGTGATCGAATGCCCCGACGTGAATACCAGGCGTCCCTCGAAGAACTCCGGTCGGACGTCGTGCAACTCGGCGAACTGGTGGTAAGGCGCCTCGATCGAAGCCTCGCCGCCCTCGAAGACACCGATGTGGAGGCCGCGAAAACCGTCATCGAGGGCGACGACCAGATCAATCAACGCTATCTGGAGCTGGAGTCGCGGTGCATCGACCTCTTCGCACTGCAGCAACCGGTCGCGGGCGACCTCCGATTTATCGCCGCGTCTTTCAAGATTCTGACCGACATCGAACGGATCGGTGACCTCGCGGGAAACCTGGCCCAGTACGCACTGCGTGTGGAACGCCAGCCCATCTCGGAGGTCGCCATCACGGAGATCGGCACGGCGGCGCGGGAGCTGGTTGTCGATGCACTCGATGCGTACGGAACGGAAGACGCTGCAACCTGTCACCGTATCGCCGACCGGGATGACCACATCGACGCGCTTTGCCACAGCGCGAGCGAACGCGTCGTTCGCGATCTCATCGAACGAGAGGCGACGGCGGCCGATCCCTGGAGTGTCGAGCAGGTCCTGGACGACGTTTCGGTCGTCCTGCTAACCATCCGTGATCTCGAGCGGGTCGCCGACCACGGCGTCAATATCGCCGCCCGAACCCTGTATCTCGTCGAGAACGACCCGGCGTTGATCTACTGACAATGGAGACGAGAAAGATACAACAGGTCGGGGGTGGGACCTACACCGTCTCGATACCGGTTCACTGGGCGGAAGACCACGGCATTCGGGCTGGAGCGACGGCGTATCTGTTCACGCATCGGGACGGCTCGCTCGTCGTTCGGTGGAACGAAAAGGAACGCAGCGAGCTCTCCTCGACGGTGATCGAACTGGACGATGACGACCCCGATACCGCCGAACGGATGGTACGCTCCGCGTATTCGGCTGGCTTCACACAGATACAGGTTCGCAATCCGACCGGATTCGCGCCTCGACAACGACGGGCGATCGAAGGGTGCACTCGGAATCTCGCGGGCGTCGAGATCACCGACGAGTCCGATCGGCGCGTCACCGTTCGGGGCCTACTCGACCCCTCCGACGTGTCGATTCGGCAGTCCACCGACCAGCTGAAATACACGTCCTTGGCGATGTATGCGGCCGCCGTAGATCTCCTCACGGATGGGACGAGCGAAGCCGAACACATCAGTCATCGAACCGACGAGATCCACCGTCACCGTCTTCTTATCAAGCGCCATTTCAACCGCTCCCTGCTGAATATGACGGAGCTCGACGAGCTCGGGGTGACGCGTGCCCAGCTGTACGAGTTCGACGCGGTCGCGGGGCAGTTGGCCCACGTGGGTGCTCGTGCGGACACGATTGGCCGGACCGTCGCACGAACCGAGTATCCCGTCTCAGAAGCGATATCGGAGGAACTGGCGGCGACGGGGGAGGATGCGGGCCAGGTCGTCGAAACCGCGGCTTCGGCGATGCTCGACGATGGTTCGAGGGAACGGGCGCTGTCCGCTCTCGACAGCCACGAGCGGGTCGTCAGGACGGCGAGCAGAGTGCCCACCGCGGCGATGGAGCAGTCGCCGGACGCGGTTCACGCGGTGACACGGGTCGTCGATAGTATGTTGCAGACGGCGAGACACGGGAGCAATATCGCCGAGGTAGCCCTCCAGCGGACGCTCCGGCCGGAGTAGATGATATCGGCGGTGTTCTGCGGTTTGCCTGGACCATCTCCCAGCGGAGGAATCGACGGCGAAAGCGCCGCCCCAGACGGCTCCCAGTGGCCCGCCTCGTCGGGCTCCAAAAACCAGTGTAGGGGCGGACTCGCACAGCCCCCTGGACGTGGCTTGCCACTCACCTCGCGAAACTATCCCGGCCGTCGCTCAGTCGTCCGTCCGCTCCGTCGGTAATTCGACGACGAACACGGCGCCCTCCGGGTCGTTGTCCTCGACCCAGACGTCCCCACCATAGCCTTCCACGAGCGTCTTCACGAGATAGAGGCCCAGGCCCGTCCCACTGCTATCGAGTCCCTTCTCGCCCCGCCCGAAGATGGCTTCCTTCTGCGCTGCCGGCACGCCCGGGCCGTTATCAGCGATCCGTACGCGGACGGTATCCTCGCGTTCCGCTGTCGCCACCGTCACCTCCGGAATGTCTTTGTCGTTGTGTCGCACCGCGTTCTGGAGGATGTTGTGAAACACCGAGCCGAGCATCTCGTCGGCGAGGACCGGCGTCTCCGGCACGGTCCCGGCGACGGTGATGACGGCGTCGTCGTGTACCGAGCGTGCCTCGTCGAGTTCGTTTTCGAGCGTGGACTGCAGTGACACCCGAGTGCGCTCCTCGCGATCCGACAGCCAGACGTCCGCCATGTCCCGGGCCGTGGTCGTGAGTTCGACCGCGTGTCTGGCGTTCTCCCGGATCGTCTGGACGTACTCCTGCTGGTCGTCGACGCGTTCTTCGAGGATGTCGGCGTAGGCGGTGACGAGCTGGAGGTCGTTGCGGATGTCGTGTCGCAGTACCTGATTGAGCACTTCGAGGTTGTCCCGCTGTTCCTCCAGTTGCCGTTCGTACTCCGTCCGGGACGTGATGTCGATGAGACTCTCCACCATCTGCACGACGTTCCCGTCCTCGTCGAAGATCGGGGCTGCATGAACTTCGTGGACGTACTCCTCCCCGTCGTCCCCGTAGTGCGTGTGCTCGACGGTCGTCGGTTCGCCCGTTTCGAGGACCGTTTTGAGCGGACAGGGGAACGACTCGTCCCCTTCGTGACACGGTTTGTCACGCTGGTGTGACAGTTCGTAGCAGGTCTTCCCGGCCAGGTTCGGTACCATCTCGTTGGTCCGTTCGATCTCGTAATTCTCGGTATCGAGGACGTACAGCGGGTACGGCAGCGCCTCGAAGATGTCGTCGAGGAAGTCCCGTATCGACGCGATCTCGCGGTTCCCCTCCTTGCGTTCCGTGACGTCGCGATAGATCCAGAGGTTGGCCGGCCCGCCGAGAAGCGAGAACGGTATGTAATCACGTTCGAGGATTCGACCGCTCACGAGTTCGATTTCCTCGTTGTGCACCGGCTCACGACGGTCGATTCGGCGCTCGATCCCGTCGACGAACGAGGCCGGATCGGCGAACCGTCCTTTGAGGTTCTGGGCTGCTGTGGCACAATCCCGACCGATCAGTTCGTCGGCAGGGATCGAGGCGCCCAGAACCCGTGGCAGTTCCTCGTTCGCCAGCAGAATATCGCGATCGGCGTCCTCGACCAGCACCCCCATCGGCATGTTCTCGACGATCGTGCGGAGAAGGGTGTTCGACTCGTCGAGTTCCTCCTCGTACGCCTTCCGTTCCGTGATGTCGATGCCCGAGGACAGGACCCCCGTCACCGCACCCGAGGTATCGTGTAAGGCGGTGTTGTGCCACTTGACGAAGCGTTTCTCGCCCGTCTTGGTCTCGATGTAGTGCGTGTGCGTTTCGATGGGCGGAGACTCCGCGGTCCAGAACGCCTCGAAGATATCCTCGATTTCCGGTTCGATCTCGCCCGGAACGACCGTCTCGAACCAGTCCGCGCCGAGGAGCTCCGAGCGTTCGTAGCCGAGCAGGTCGCTGCCCCGTTCGTTGATCCGCTCGACGGTCCGGTCACGGTCGAGGACGAGCATGACGTTTCCGGCCGTCTCGAAGTACTCCTCGGCCCGATGTTTCTGGCGTTCGAGTTCGGCCTCGCGAGCCTTCCGTTCGGAGATGTCACGCGCGACGACCAGGACGTACTCCTCGCCGTTCGCCTGCACTCGGGAGACGGACGCCTCGACGGGGATCGGATCGCCCTCGGCCGGATAGAGCTCGTTTTCGCCCAGATGCCGTTCCTCGGCGCGCGAGGGGAGGTGGTCCCGCCAGCGCGCTTCGCTCTCGAACCCCGTGATCTCGGTGACCGAGCGATCGAGGAGCCCCGACTTCTCGTAACCGAGAAACTCACACGCCATCTCGTTGCCGTCGGCGATCCGCGCCGTCTCGATATCGATCACGAGGAGGATCTCTCCCGACTGATCGAGGAGGCTCGACCAGGTCTCCGTCGAGAACCGGGACGTGTCCCGCATATCCGACGTTTATCGCCCGCATTGATAACCGTAATGAGACGTCAGCACGGCGTCGTGTCAATGCGTGTCGAAAGAACGATTCGGGAGGAGTCATCGTGCCACCCGGACTACTGCTGCATCTATCGTAGTCCCGGGTCTCGTTCTCCGCAGTCTAGCAGATGTGACGGACCCCCAGCGATACGGGAGGGAGTTCCAGAACCAGCCGAAGCAGGTTCGAGAGGCCGACATCCCGGACGAAGACCGGAACGCCATTCTCGAGGCCCTTCGATACTGGGACGGCACCGACGACGTGAACCAGGGGACGCTCGCCTCCCGGCGGCAGACGACCAGCGGCGAATTCATCCTCGCCGGTCTCTACGGGCCGCTGATTGCGCATTTTCGTCTCGTGAATCCGTCTCGGGCGAATCGTACTTGCTTAGGACATCCCGCCAGTTCAGATTCTCCAGCACGACGTCCCGGAACCGCTCTGCGTACTCCTCGAGGCGGTCGATCTTGTTCGCGTACGTCTGTGCCTTGCTCTGGACCTTGCTGGTGGCAAAGCCGTTCACCGTCCCATACCCGGCACCCCACTGCGAGTAGCGGAGAAAGAAAAAGCGCCCTGCCCTCGGGATGTCATCCTTCGGTCGGTAGCCATCGTAGTAGTACCGCGCCCACCGACTGTGGATCTCTCGAGAGAAGGGGACCTGCTCGACCCATTCGACGAGTTCCTCGGTGTCCTCACGCAGCACCTGGAAGAAGTGGACCAGATCACCGTCCTTGTCGTTGTAGATCTCGTCGTTCGAGGCGTCGGGGTCTTTGTCGACCAGGACTCCCGCAGCGCCGCCGAACACCTCGACGAACGTCCGGTGTTCGGGAACGAACTCGAGAATCCGAGACGCGAATCGGCTCTTGGCAGCCGGATACGGAAAGACTGTTTCGGGCATACTCGACCCGAGGCGGTGCCCCTACCAGAGCGCTGCAGGGTGGATGCCAGGCATGCCAATCCTCCCGGATCGTAGAAACAGAGCGGATGTCTCGTATCGGTCAGTACTCGTCCAGCGCGACACGGTCCAAACCGACCGTGTCGTATGCCTTCTCGCTCGAGAGCACGGACTCGCCGCGCGTCGTGACGACGCCGGCGTGGAGAGCGTCGAAGGGAGTGAGATCGTACTCCTCGAGGAGTGCTGCCGCAGCCAAAATGGCGTCTTCGTGTTGTGCAGGCTCGACGGGGACGAGCTCGAGAAGATTGGAGATTGCCCGGGGAACGTCGATCTCGTACTCGGCCTGCTCCCGGCTGTAGAACAGCACGAGCACCTCCGCGTATGCCAGAATCGACGTGTGGATGTTCGATTCGTCTTCGATGGCTTTCAGCGTAGCCTCCTGGAGCCAGTCGTCGTTTTTCACCAGGGCCACCAGGAAGTCGGATTCGACATACATTGCTGAGTTACGGCCTCTCCTCGCTCTCGTTGGCGACCTCGTCGTCGATTTTCTCGCGAATCTCTGCCGTTAGGTCCCCCACGTCAGTCCCCGCGAAAGCGTCCCCAACGGCTTCTCGAAGCCCTTCGACCGGATCGTCGTCGACCGGGAAGAGCGCGACGTGCCCAGGAAGTTCGACGATACGGTACTGGTCCCCGAATCGCTCCCGGACGTCCTTCGGAAGGTAGATTCGACCTCGATCGTCGGTCGATTTGGACATGGTCGTCAGTAGTGGGGGAAAATACAAAGTTCTTCCCACTACCGCGCCAAATCTCACGTTTGTCTCACAGCCAGTCGACGTTCTCTGCTTCCCGCGACTGCACGCCTTCGTGGTGTTTCGCAACGTAGTGGCGTTGAAACGTCTGATCGTCCTCCCAGCCGCCCCACTGCATCACCACACTCGGTAGCACCTCGGCCTCGCGGGTGAAATCTGGGAGTTACGCGACTATCTACTGGCCTCCACGGGTGATTTGTTCGAGTGGGCTGTTGATGATCTCGAAGACTTCGTTCGCACGGAAGAAACGATTCCTCGATTGACCCGTGAGTTCCTCGAGGACACCGTCCGTATCGAGTTGGTCCACCAACCGATTTGCCGTACTGTACTCGACGTCCAACCACTCTGCCGCGGTGTTCACATCCAGATACGGATCTTCGAATAATTTCATCACCAGTTCCAGGATATTACCGGAGCGTGCGCTCTGATACCGTTGCTGATACTGTTCCCGAAGATCGACCAACAGATTTGCTCGCTGGTGAGCTTCGCCCGCCTGGGCGTGTACGCCCCGGAGGAAAAATAGTAGCCAGTCCTCCCAGTCCCCCTGTTGGCTCACTCGGAGTAAGTGGTCGACATACTCGGATCTCCTGGTGTTGAAATACGAACTCAAGTACAGATACGGCTCCGGAAGCAATCCATCACGTTGCAATAGCAAACTGACTAGAAGCCGACCCAATCGACCATTTCCGTCGAGGAAGGGATGGATCGTCTCGAACTGATAATGGATCAATCCAATCCGAAGTAGCGAATGCATCTCGCCATCCTCGTTCGCGAAGTCCACCAGATCTTCGAGTAGCTCTGGGACCATATTCGGCGGTGGTGGAACGTATCGGGCGTCTTGAATGTACGGAGTACTCCCAATGAAATTCTGTGTATCTCGGAGTTCTCCCGGATTTGCCTCGTTGCCTCTCACTCCAGAGAGCAGGGTGTCGTGCATGTCGCACAGCAATTCTACTGAGATCGCGGATCCTGCGGTGATTTCCTCCAGCCCCTGAGTCAATGCATTGAGGTAGTTGATGACCTCCTGGGTACCCTGGCGCCGTTCCTCGTCGATGAGCTCCGTCTGTCCGGCTTCGAACGCATATATGTCGGAAAGGGTAGCGTATGTCCCCTCGATTTTCGAAGATTCCAACGCTTCCTTCCTGATGAACGGCTCAATTAGTATTTCCCTCGAACCAACACGGGGACCGATGCCGTGGAGTCGTCCGAGTGCTTGCGTAGCCTCGGCTAACGGAGAAATCAAGACATTGGTATCGATGTCTGGAGGTAATGGATCGGGACGATACGCAGAGAAGGTCCCTCTCGAGGTAGTCGTCGGGACCATCTCACCAGGGGAATAGTCCTCGAATTGGTCTGGATCCATCGGTGGTAGTAGTCACAATACACGCGGCGCTATTGGTATTTTCGGCGCGAAATCAAAATATGCTGGTCGTATTTTGCGCTAATAAAACTATAGACGATGCGTTCTACGGTCGCAACTCTCCGATTTGCGCTCTGATTCGAATCCACCACGATTCTCCTCACGAACTGTTCGTCGAGAATAGTCCCACCAGGATTCGAACCTGGGTCGTTGCCCCCAGAAGGCAACAGGATTGGCCACTACCCCATGGGACTCGTTTCACTCGTCCCACGTGCATCGCAAACCTGGCGGTTTGCTCGACACCATGGGACTTCGTTCAAAATCGAGTATGCCACCGCCGCTTGTAAACGTTCCGCGTTGCCCCCACCGTGCGAGGCGAAGACAATCCCCGAACGTGCGCAAATCGGCATGCTTTTAGCCCTTTTCTATCCACGAACGAGTATGTACATCGGACGCTTCATCGTCGTCGGACCGGACGTCGCGGCCTACCGCGTCTCCTCGCGCTCGTTCCCGAACCGACAGATCGTCGAACGCGACGACGTCCTGACCGTGGTCCCGACCGAGGACGCCGACCCGACCGACAACCCCTACGTGTCCTACAACTGCGTCCGTCCCGGGGGCGACGCGATGGTGGTCGGCAACGGCTCGCACGTCGACCCCGTCGCCGAGAAACTCGACCTGGGCTACCCCGCCCGGGACGCGCTCGTGTCCGCGCTGTTCGCGATGGACTTCGAGAAGGACGATTACGACACCCCCCGGATCGCCGGCGTAGTCGGGGAAGCGGAGGCCTACATCGGCATCGTGCGCCGCGATGCGCTCCTCGTTCGAGCGGTCGACGAACCGACACTGGTGGCCACCTACGAACACGATACACCCACCGACTACGATCTCGCGGTCGATTCGGCAGCGGCGGCGGCACGATCGGTCTACGACGCCGACTTCGAACACGCGGTCTGCGCCGCTGGCGTCACCGTGGACGGGGCGTCCGTCGACTGGGCCATCGTCAACGACTGAGCGCTCTCGACACGAAATGGAGGGGTATTCTTAGGAGTGTTCGACCGGTACCGGGCAGTATGCGAATCGGGCTGCTCTCCGACGTCCACGCGAACCGGGTCGCCCTGGAGGCGGTACTGGAAGACATGCCACCAGTGGACCGGCTCGTCCACGCCGGGGACGTTGTCGGGTACAATCCCTGGCCGGCGGACTGTGTCGAGATGCTTCGAGAACGGAACGTGTCGTCGGTGATGGGCAATCACGACCGCCAGGTCGCGAACCGGACGAACTTCCCCGCGAACCGGATGGCGCAAGCCGGAATTCGCCGGGCGACGACCACGCTCACGGCCGATCAGCTGGCGTGGATAGAAGGGCTCCCCGCGGTCAGACGCTGCTGTGAGGACCGGGTGAAAGTCGTCCACGGTCATCCCGCCGACCCCGACCGCTACACCTATCCCGACGAGTTCGGCCCCCACCTCCTCGAGGACGAGGACGTCCTCGTCATGGGTCACACCCACGTCCAGCACGCCGAGCAGTTCGAGGCGGGGATCGTGGTGAATCCGGGCAGCGTCGGTCAACCCCGCGATCACGACCCACGAGCAGCGTACGCGGTAGTGGATCTAGGTGCGCTTCAGGTGGAGACGTATCGGGTCGAGTACGACGTCGAGACCGTCGTCGAAGCGGTCGAGGAGGCCGGCCTGCCCCACCAGTCCGGCGAGCGGTTGAAACGCGGCGAGTGACCGCGTCAGTAGTCAGTCGGCGGGTTCGAGTCGAGCCGAGAAGTGTCTGAGTTCCGCCATCGGCGGTTCCGACACGATATCGTAGCCGATCGCCCGATCGGCGCGGTCCGCGACCGCGGCGGCGGTCTCGCCGACGTGTTCCAGGTGTTCGCGGTGGTAGGTTCGCCGCGGGACGGCCAGCCGAACGAACTCCGGGCGGTCCGTATCGGGGAAGGCGAAACTCCCGAGTTCGACGCCCCTGACGGCTCCCTCCCGGTACAGGTCGACCGCCAGCGCCTGACCGGGGAACCTGTCGTCCGGAACGTGGGCGTAGGCGGTCCCCGCGTCGACGTAGACGGCGTGGCCACCGACAGGCCGGTAGACCGGGAGTCCGGCCGCCTCGATCAGGTCGGCGAGTTCGCGTACCTGATCGACCCGCGACTCGAGGTAGGACTCCTGGACGGCTTCGCGTAGGCCGACGGCGAAGGCCTCGAGGTCGCGACCGGCCATCCCACCGTAGGTGAGAAAGCCCTCGTAGAGGATGGCGCGCTGTTCGACCGCATCGAGGAGCGTCTCGTCCCGAAGACCGACGAACCCGCCGATGTTGACGAGCCCGTCTTTCTTCCCGCTCATGACGACCGCGTCCGCGTACGATAGCTGTTCGCGGGCGATGTCGGCGACCGACGTGCCGGCGAACGCTGGCTCTCGACGCTGGACGAAGTGGGCGTTCTCGGCGAACCGGCAGGCATCGACGACCATCGTGGCGTCGATCTCGTCGGCGAACGCGCGCACCTCGCGGAGGTTCGCGATACTCACCGGCTGCCCGGCAGCGGAGTTGTTGGTGATGGTGACGACGACCGCGGGCACGCGGTCTTCGCCCACCTCCTCGACGGCCGCCCTTGCGCATTCGACGTCGAAGTTCCCGAGGAAGTCACCAGTCGACGTGGGGTCGAGAGCCTCGTCGACCGGGCAGTCGACCGGCCGACCGCCGTTCTCCACCACGTGGGCACGCGTGGTGTCGAAGTGGGTGTTGTTCGGAACGACGTCACCCTCCTCGACGAGCGCCCCGTAGAGGACGTTCTCCGCGCCGCGACCCTGGTGAGCGGGGACGACGTGCTCGATGCCCATGACCTCACGGACCGCTGCCTCGAGGTTCGCGAAACTCTCGCTTCCGGCGTAGGCCTCGTCCCCGCGAACCATCGCGGCCCACTGGTCGTCGCTCATGGTTCCCGTTCCGGAGTCCGTCAGCAGGTCGACGGCCACGGCCTCCGAGGGGATGTTGAACAGGTTGTAGCCGGCCTCGCGGAGACGTGTCTCGCGTTCGTCACGTGGCGGAACGGACGCGGTGCCCGCCATCTTCGACGTGAAATGCATGGTCGGTACCAGGGGTGCTGGCGTGAAAACGACTGTCGAGGAACGCTGTACTGGACGGTGCGACCCTGGCCTGCGGTGTCCGAACGTGTACACCGCGGGGCCTAGCCCTCGAAGTGCTCCTGGATGATCTCCAGGGTCTCCTCGCGGTCCGACCAGTCGACGAAGACGGCGACCGACGTCGCCGAGGTGATGATGTCGACGACGTTGATGTGTGCGTCGGCGATGGGGTCGACGATCTCCCGCATGATCCCGGGCTGGTTCGGCAGTTCGGCCCCGAGCACCCGGATGACGGCGATGTCGTCGATGACCGTGACCGACGAGAGGGTCTGGTCGCCGATGATCTGGTCGTGGAGGATGGTCTCGGCGTCCTCGGCCCGCTCGCTGTCGACGTAGTAGGTGACCGAGTCCATCCCGCTCGCGACGGCGTCGACGTTGATCTCGGATTCGTAGAGCGCGGTCGAGAGGTTGGCGAGGATGCCCGGCTGGTTCCGGATGGCCCGACCGGCGACGGTCAGACAGGACAGCGGCTCCTCCCGCATGTCCACCATGTACTCGAACTGTCCCTCGATGTTCGTCCCACCGGCGAGCAGATCGCCGTGCTGGTAGTGGATGACCCGGACGTCGAGGTCCTCGTCCTTGTAGGAGAGCGCACTGGGTGCCACGACCTCCGCGCCGCGGAACGAGAGGTTTCGAAGCTCGTCGACGGTGATCTCGCCGACGTTCCTGGCGCCCTCGACCACGTTCGGATCGCCGGTCATGACGCCCTCGACGTCGGTCACGATGACGACTTCGTCCGCGCTCATGTAGCGGCCGAGCATCACGGCGGTCGTGTCGCTCCCGCCCCGTCCCAGGGTCGTGATCTTCCCCTCGTGGTCCTCCGCCAGGAAGCCGGTGATGACCGGAACGGTGTCGTCGAGTTTCTCGGCGAGCCCCCTGGCGCGCCGTTCGGTCTCCTCGACGTCCACCTCGCCGCGATCGTTCGCCACGACCGGCCAGTCGGGATCGCCGGGTTCGAGGAACACCGCGTTGATTCCCCGAGCAGCGAGTGCTGCCTTGAGCAGACGAACGCTGGTTCGCTCGCCCATACTGACGATCTCGGCCCGATCCTGTTCGTCGGCCTCGAAGGTGATGTTGTCGAGCAGTTCGTCGGTCGTGTTACCCATCGCGCTGGCCACGACGGCGATCTCGTTGCCCTCCGAGACCGCCTTCGCGATGGAATCGGCCGCCCGTTCGATCCGGTCTCCGGATCCGAGACTCGTCCCGCCGAACTTCGCCACTACGCGCATCGAGATCTCACCCAGTGCGTGCGAAATACTTGCATAGGCATCGGTATTGCGGGGTCGCAGATAACGGTGTCTATTACGAGCAAATTTCCGGGTCCGCGTCCGTCGAATGCAAAGGATTACCGACCACCCCCTCCACTCGGCGATATGAACATCCGAGAGGCGACCGACGACGACGTCGACGCACTCGCCGCGCTGGTCGACGCGGACCTCGACGCCGAACGACTCGTCCACGAACGGACGGTCCTCGTGGCGGTGGCCGAAACCGACGAGGGTGTCGAAGAGAACGGTGCCGGGGACGTATCCGACGGTGACGAGGACACCGAGAACCTCCTCGGCTTCGTCTCCTACGACACGTGGAGCGAGACCATCCACCTGAGCACGATGGTCGGCGAACCACCGGTGGTCGACGCGCTCCTCGACGAACCGCGGCGGTTGGCCGATGCTGCGGACATGCCGGTCGAGATCGTTGTGCCAGAAGACGACGAGCAACTCGGATCGGTCGTGACGGAAGCGGGTTTCGAGCGGGTCGGAAAGGGCCCCCTCTTCGACGGGAGACCGTCGCACCGATATCGCTACAACGACGGTTGAGTCGAGCGCTCAGGTGAATTTGCGCACGGTGACCTCGAGGGTCTGGAGATCCACGATCGGTGCCGTCGCGGTATCCGGGACGATGTTCACGCTCTTCTGGAACGCCGTCTGGGCCTGCCAGCACCCCGAGTTGACCAGTCGGACGTTGTGGTACTGGCCGACGCCGAGCTTGTGGACGTGCCCCGTGTGAAAGATGTCCGGGACGTCGTCGATGACCAGATAGTCAGACGATTCTGGCGAGATGCGCATGTGCCCGCCGAAGGGCGGTGCGAGGTGGCGTTTCCGGAGGAGCTGGGCCATCGCGTTCTGCGGGTCCTCGTAGGTCGCCAGTTCGTCCGGCAGTTCGGCGACGAGTTCGTCGATGGAGACGCCGTGGTACATGAGGACGGAGACGCCCTCGATGGTCACCACCGACGGATTCCCCGTGATCCGGGCGTCGTGGACGCTCATAATGTCCCGGAGCTCCTCGTCGAAGCCGGGCTGTGGCTCTGCCAGTCGCACCGCGTCGTGGTTCCCGGGGATCATCACGATCTCCATGTCCCCCGGGACCTCCTTTAGGTACTCCGCGAAGCGCTCGTACTGGTCGAAGATGTCGACGATGTCGAGTTCCTCGTCCTGGTCCGGGTAGACGCCGACGCCCTCCACCATGTCGCCGGCGACGAGCAGGTATTCGACCCGTTCGGCTTCGTCCGTGTGAAGCCAGTCGGCGAACGCCGACCACTCCTCGGCCATGAACTCCTGGCTCCCGACGTGCACGTCGGAGATGAGCGCCGCCTCGACCGGCCTTTCGGCCGTGGAGGGGCGATAGGTCCGTGGCACGTCCGGGAAGTGGATCGAATCGACGAACAGGATGCCGCCGTCGTCCGAGAGGGTTCCCTCGACGCCGACCACCTCGTCGTGGAGCAACGCCTGGACGTCGTCGGCGATGGCCCGGTCCTTCATCACCAGCACGGGGAACGTCCCGTTCGTGTCCTCGAGTTCCACCAGCCAGTGCCCGCTGGCCGTCGACCGGATGTCGTTGACCATCCCGACGATGCCGGCCTCGCTGCCGCCCGCCATCTTCTCGAGTGCGTCGGTGGGTCGGTGATTGACCCGGGAACGAAGTTGCTTCGCCAGCCGGTCGTAGCGGTCGCGGAAGACCGTCACGAAGTCCTGGTAGGTTCCCGTACCGGTGCTCTCCCCGGTGATGTCCTTCGCGATGTCGACCGGGGGGCGATCCGCCGTTCCTGGACGATCCGCTGGTACCCCCTCCGTTTCACCTGGAGAATCATCTGCTTGCATCGATTCTTCTACGATCTTCGTTCCATCCGAACCGGTGGTGTTCTGGCCGCCATTGCCAGGGGCCGACGTGGACAGACCGCCCGACGGACCATCGGCAGTTCCCTCGGTCGAATCGGTCGACCCGTGGGGCGTCGACGCCGCCGCTCTCGCCCGCGAGACGGCGGTCTCGGCATCGGATTTCGTGATCGTCAGCGCCTCGTCGTCCACGCCGTCGATCGCGGCATCGACGGCCTCGAGGGGGTCGGCCGCGTTCGCGAGCACCGTGACGGCGTCGCGGTCGGCGTTGTAGCCGTTGCTGGTCAGTCGTCTGACCACGCGGACGTGCGACGGGCGCGGCACGGTCGAATGCAGGACGGTCAGTCCCAAAAGCGTAGCGAACGGGCCGCAGGCATCAGAACATTGAAACACCAATCGGGCGAATGGGCGTCCATGGGCGACGACCCGTCGGATCGCGAGGAGACGGCCGGTTCGAAGACGCCCGATCCACCCCGTTCCTCGCCCGCCATCGACGGCGACCGCGAACCACCCACGGTCGAGAGCGGCGACGCCGGCCGACTCGACTCGGTGGATGGCGACGAGCCGGATCCCCGAGCGGGACCGATCGAGGCGTTGCGGTGGGTTCGGTCGTCGGACAACGGGTTCGTGGTGGTATCCCGCGAGATACTCACGAGCGTCCTGGCCGTGATGGCCATCGGCCTGTTGCTCTTCGCCGTCAGTGGGGTGTGGCCGCCGATGGTCGCCGTCGAGAGCGGGAGCATGGAACCGCACCTGCAGAAGGGCGATCTGGTGTTCGTGATGGACGAACAGCGCCTCCCGCCGGACGCCGCGACCGGTGACACGGGGGTCGTGACGTACCAGGACGGCGTCGAACACGACTATCGATCGCTGGGATCGTACGGCGACGTCATCATCTACCATCCCGACGGCGATCCGAACCGGAAACCAGTCATCCACAGAGCGCACATCTGGGTCGACGAGGGGGAGAACTGGGTGGCGAAGGCCGATCCAGCCTTCGTCACCGACGACGACTGCGAGTCGGTGCCGAACTGCCCGGCTCCGCACGCAGGGTTCATCACCAAGGGCGACAACGAACAGACGAACGATTACTACGACCAGACGCGAGGCATCAGCGGCCCGGTCAAGCCCGAGTGGATCGCCGGGTCCGCAGAGGTTCGGGTCCCGTGGCTGGGCTGGATCAGGTTGACCTTCTCCGAGGTCAGTTCGGGGTACCTCTCGGCGGTGAATGGGCCACCAGCCGCTGCAGCATAACCGACCGAGACGCCGTCCTCGGAAAGACACCGTCCGCAGAACCGATATCCGACTCGCACAGCGATTGGGTCGAGAAGTGGCCAACGCGGCGAGTGGGTCGAGAAGGGGGCCGAGACGGCGATTGGATCTAGGCGCGTCCGAGACGGCGGCTGGCTCCCCTCGCTCGCGGTGGTCACTCAGTCACTCGGCGTACAACGAGTAGACGATGATCGCGAATCCCACGACCGTGAGTGCACTCTCGATGGTCAACGCGATGTCCCGGGAGAGGACCAGGGCCTGATCGACGACGCCCGCGAGCATCGATCCCAGCGTGACGACGCCGAACCCGACGGCGAGCAGTTGGAGCGACCGCGACCCGGTCCGGCGATACGCCTTGAATGCGAAGTACGTGATGACTCCGCCGAGGATGAACGTCGTCGTTTTCAGCGCTACGATGACCGATGTCAGTTGCGTCATGTTTCCTTTCGTACCTCCGCCCACAGCGTTTCGAGTCGTTCGTCGGTCGATTCCGGCCGGCGCTGGATCGCGACGGTCACGTTGTGATCGTCGTCCAGCTCGATCTCGACCCGTTCGAAGGCGATCTCGTACTGGGTCGTGTGGTGTCCGTCAGACTGGATGACGGTCCGTTCGGAGAGCAGCGACGCCTCGGTGAGGAGATCGAGTTTTCGGTAGGTCGTCGAGAGCGGCATATCACACCCCTCGGATATCTCCTTGGCGGTCATCGGTTCGGTGAGCACCTCGACGATGCGGCGACAGTCCTTGTCGTCCAGTGCGTCGAGGACGGACTGGACGTCGGGGAGGTCTCCGCCACCACTCAGCGGGCCGGCCACCATTATCAATGGGAATTGCGGACGCCACTATTAATTCGTTCGGCTGGCGGATTACGGCCACGAGACCGGTGCAAACGGCCACCGGACTGTCCTCTACTGGCCGATCGTCCGTTCCAGTCGAAACGACGGATCACCGTCGATGGGGCCATCGATAGCCGCCGTAACGCTCTCGACTGGGACATCAATTATCGAAGCGGGCCTGGACGAAGGGCGTGATATCCTCGATGTCCCCGATGCGGGAGTCGGCGCGGAGGACGGCCTCGGTCTCCTCGATGGGGACCGAGAGGCTGATCTCCTTCGTCCGGCCGTAGCGTCCCTTGCTCACGACGACCGCGTTGACGATGCCCAGCATGTCGAGTTCGCTGATGAGGTCGGTCACTCGTCGCTGGGTGAGCACGTCGGCGTCGAGTTCCTCGCAGAGTCGTTTGTAGATGTTGTAGACCTCGCCGGTGTTGATGCTGTGGACCCCGTTCTTCTCGAGGACCATGATGGAGTACAACACCAGTTTCGACTGCGTCGGGAGCGTGCGTACCACCTCGACCACGCGGTCGAGTTCGATCTTGTCCTGGGCCCGTCGGACGTGCGCCTCGGTCACCAGGTCCTCCTGGTCGCGTTCGGCCAGTTCGCCGGCCGTGCGGAGGAGGTCCAGCGCCCGTCTGGCGTCCCCGTGTTCCTGGGCGGCGAACGCTGCACAGAGCGGGATCACGTCGTCGGAGAGGACGTCGGGTTTGAACGCCACCTCCGAACGGTGCTGGAGGATGTCCCGCAACTGATTCGCGTCGTATGGCGGGAAGACGATCTCCTCCTCGCCGAGACTCGACTTGACGCGCGGGTCCAGGAAGTCGGTGAACTTGAGATCGTTCGAGATACCGATGATGGAGACCCGCGAGTTGCCCAGTTCGGAGTTCATCCTTGAGAGATTGTAGAGCGTATCGTCGCCGCTCTTCTCGACGAGTTTGTCGATCTCGTCGAGCATGATGACCGCGACCCGCTCGACGTAGTCGACGGCGTCGAAGAACTCGCTGTACACCCGATCCGTGGGCCATCCGGTCATGGGGACGTCCTCCATCTCCTCGCGGTCGGCTTCGAGCGAATCGAGGCGGTGCTGGACGGCCTGCGGGTCCTCGAACTCCGTCTCGAGCAGTGCGGTCGGGTCGTCTCGTGCGCGCTCGCGCAACGCAGCGAGTTCGTCGGTGCGCTGGTCGATCCAGTCACGATTCTGCTGGATGAAGGTGTTCGCGAGCTGGGCGAGGACCCGGTACTGCGTGTCGGTGACCTCGCAGTTGATGTACTGCACCTCGCTGGGCACGTCGTAGCGCTGGGAGGTCTTCTGTAGCTCCTGGCTCACGAACTTCGCACTCGCCGTCTTCCCCGTCCCCGTCTTCCCGTAGATCAGGATGTTCGAGGGCGTCTCCCCACGGAGGGCGGCGACGAGGATGGTCGCCATATTGTTTATCTGGTCTGTACGATGTGGTAACTCGTCCGGCGTGTACGAGGGGCGCAGTACCTCCTTGTTCTCGAAGATCGGTTCCCCGCTGAGGAGATTGTCGAAGAGTCCCTCCCCTTCGTCGTCCTCTTCGAGCACGTCATCGAGGTCGACCTCGAAGTCACGGCCGGCAGTCCGTCGGTCGCGTGGTGTTCGTTCGTCAGACATTCGTCATCCCATGTTCCCCCTGGCGTTGCTCCGATCCATCCACGACCGGGCCCGACAGCCACGATTGCCAGATTGGCGTCGGTCGGAACCCGTCGGAACGTCCAGTTGATCCAGATGAAGCACAGGATGGGGGAGCATCAAATAGGTTTCGATGGAGGGTATTCGGCCGATCGATCCCGCCATTGCGACGGGTTCCAGACGACCGAGGGACGGAACCTCGATATTGCCCATCGAACGAAGTAGGCGGTTGCTACCAGATGGTGGCCACGAAGGATGGCTCGAATACCGACCATAGCGGTGTTCTCCGTGGTGTTCCGGAGGAACGGTCCGGTGGCGGATTTCCCTCGGGAGTTCGATCGAACCCTTGCGGGTATTGCCAAGGGTGGGATATTCTCAGGCGTGGGAACGGCGAAGGTCCCAGTTACTCCACTACAGTTTCGGCTAGTCCAAGTCGAGATGCCGGCCCCTCCCACCCCTTGATTTCAACTGGAACGCCACAACGGTCCGTCCCGTGGTGAGGGGCCTCTAGAACAGATAGTTTTAAGTAATAACCACAAAAACCAAACCCGTACTGCAATTAATCTATATTATTTTGTAGTTGGTCGTTAGTAACGCTAGACACGAAGCTAGCTGAACTGGATCTCCTCCGCGCTAGCTGTCGTTTCCAGTCGAAACGAAGGGGTTGGGGGCTAGAGGAGGGCCTAGACGGTCCGGCTTGGTTCGTTCTGTTAGTTGGGGCTGACGTCGAGGACGCGAATCTAGTATCCGTCGAATGGCCAGCTGTCACGGTGGTAGGAGCAACCTTCTCCAGGCGAACCAAGCTGCCTGAACCGAAGAAGGCCGATCGTCTCCCAGCCACATTCCCGTTCCACTCCTCCCATCCTCTCCTTACCTCTCCATCCTTTCATTCCCTTTCTGCCCCTCCATCCCTCCTCCCTTTGTCCCGTTACGGCTGCTTGCGTTCTCTTCGGGTCCACGTGAGACCCAGCTCAATTCCAGACACCTGCATGAATACGACCAGGTGAGAAACCGGCGTCTGACGTAAGTTTAAGGCCCTCCGGTAAGGATACTCTTCAACTGCAATCCCGCTGCGTCAAGCATACATGGTAGCGGGTGCGTAGCGAGGGGTAATAATGGGACTGCTCGGAAGCCTGAGAAAAAGCGTCTCACGAGTCACGGAGAGTCTCTTCTCCGGCGACTCGGAGCCACGACGGATCGGGATTTATGGACCGCCTAACGCCGGTAAAACGACGTTGGCGAATCGCATCGCCCGGGACTGGACCGGTGACGCCGTCGGACCGGAGAGCCAGATTCCCCACGAGACTCGTCGTGCGCGCAGGAAGGAGAACGTCGAGATCAAGCGCAACGGGAAGTCGGTCTCCATCGACATCGTCGACACGCCCGGCGTGACGACCAAGGTCGACTACACGGAGTTCCTCGAGCACGATATGGAGAAAGACGAGGCCGTGCGCCGTTCTCGAGAGGCGACCGAGGGCGTCGCCGAGGCCATGCACTGGCTTCGCGAAGACGTCGACGGCGTCATCTACGTCCTCGATTCGGCGACCGACCCGTTCACGCAGGTCAACACGATGCTCATCGGGATCATCGAGAGTCGGGACCTCCCCGTGTTGATCTTCGCGAACAAGATCGACCTGGAGGACTCGAACGTCCAGCGCATCGACAACGCCTTCCCGCAACACGAGACGGTCCCGCTGTCGGCGCTCGAGGGAGACAACATGGACGAAGTGTACGACAAGATCGCGGAGTACTTCGGGTGATCAGATGCCGGAGATAGAACACCCCGGAGACGGCGTCGAAATCGACCTCATCAGTGGCGAGCGGATGCGGAACAAGACCTCGATGGAGAAGATCCGGATGATCCTCGACGACGTCCGGAAGGGCAACATCGTAATCTTGGAGGAGGGACTCACGCCCGACGAGGAGTCCAAACTCATCGAGGTCACCATGACCGAGATCAATCCCGACGACTTCTCGGGCATCGAGATCGAGAGCTTCCCGCGCTCTGCCGCCACGAACGGTGGCTTCCTGAGCAGACTCATGGGCAACGACTCCTCCGCCAAGCTGACGGTGATCGGGCCGGCGAACCAGATCCACTCCCTCCAGCGGGACGAGACGCTCATCAGGGCGCTCATCTCCCAGCGATAACCGATGCCCCACCAGTGTACCACCTGTGGACAGACCTTCGCCGACGGATCCAAGGAGATGCTCTCGGGGTGTCCACAGTGTGGGGGGAACAAGTTCCAGTACCTCCCGAGCGACGTCCTCGACGGCGAGACAGGGGCGAGCGCCCCGGCCGAGGAGGCACCGCCGGACCGAGACGACGACACCAGTGGCATGACCGAGGCCGTGGGCCGGGCCGCGACGACCGTCCGCGATTACGTCTCCCGGCACGGCTCCCAGACCGATGAACGGACCGGGACGGGAGACGAGACCGACACCCCCTCTTCGGGTCGAACCGACGATAGCGCCCCGAGACCCGACGATTCCCTGCAGGACGACGCCGAACCGCTTCCGTCGTCCGCGGACGACGAGAACTCGGCGCAGGCCTCGGCGCGCGGCGAGATGGTCGACCGTTCGGATCTCCCCACCGAGACGGAGACCACCAGCTCGCCACCGCCGGGCGAGGGCCGCGTGGTCAAGGAACCCGACTCGACCGATTCGGTCGACCGCCCCGAACTGGACGACCTCCGTCGGGAACTCAACGAGCAGTTCGAGAGTATCCGCATCGTCGCCCCCGGGCAGTACGAGTTGAACCTGATGGAGCTCTACGACCGCGAGGAGCACATCATCGCCCTCCAGGAGGACGGTCGGTACGTCATTCAGGTTCCCGACTCCTGGCGCGACGAGGACGAGGACTGACCGGCTTTCGCCCCGATACACCGCGCTTTCTCCGATCGTCTCGGCCCCCTCCGGCGACGGACTGTTCGGGTTTAAGTGGTTTCGCGTTCGAGAGTCCAGATATGAGCACGCCAACCAAGGTCGTCGTCGCGACGATCGTTGTGGCCGTCGTCCTCGTCCTGGCAATCATGGTCAACATGGCGGTCGCCTGACTGGGGTCCGCCCCTCCGGACCGATCCGTCGAAACGCAGTCGACGCTCAGTGGGAACGCAGTCGATACTCGGTGACAACGCAATCGAAAACCAGTGGGAACGCAGTCGA
>JBNJDE010000011.1:0-30752 GCA_051744605.1 Halobacteriota archaeon | reverse complement strand
ACCATCGTGATTCCGAGTGCGGCTATCGGCGGGTTCCTGTACGCACAGAGCCCGACGGTCGCCTTCGCCACGGCTTCGGTCGTCGGCCTGCTCGGGACCAGCTACTTCCTCTGGTTCGGGACCGAGATGGAGTGAGTCGGTGGCCGACCTACGTGCTCGAGGTCAACCCCTCGGCCCATCCCTCCGCCCCGCAGTCGACACACCGGACGAAGGTACCATCGTCGTAGTGGTCCAGTTCGACGCGGTCGGACCCGCAGTTGGGACACCGCAGGAACGCCGCCCAGTCGAAGTAGCCACCGCGAGTTCTGTTACCCATGTGAGAAGCTACCGGCGCCCGGACCAAACGTGTTGTGTGGGCCCGGCCGGTCGCAACGACCCCGGCAGCGGTGGTCCGGTATCGAAGGGTGTTTGTTCGTGCTCGGCGCAATACTGGTATGACCCACGTTGCGGTTATCGGTGCGTACGGCAGTGCAGGTGTGGTCGTCGCCCAGCAACTCGCGGACGACCCGACGATGGAGGTAACGATGATCGACGACGGCGACCCCGGCGGCGGGCTCTGCATCCTCCGCGGGTGCATGCCGTCGAAGGAGGTACTCTCGGCCGCCGAACACCGCTTCGCCGCCAGACACGACGACCGACTCACCGGCGAGGTCCCCGACGTGGATCTCGAGCAGGTCGTCGAACGGAAGAACGAGCACACGTCGAACTGGGCCGGTCACCGGCGCTCGGCCACCGAAGCACTCGCCGAGCGGGAGAACGTCGAGTTCCTGCAGGAGACCGCTCGCTTCGTGGACGACCGGGTCCTCGAGGTCGGCGACCGGGTTCTGGAACCGGATTACGTCGTCATCGCGACCGGATCGACGGTCAACGTGCCCCCCATCCCGGGCATCGAGGACGTCCCGTTGCAGACCAGTGCGGACGTCCTCGATTCGACGAGTTTCGGCGACACCGGCCTCGTCATCGGGATGGGCGTCATCGGACTGGAACTCGTCCCGTACCTCAGTGAGGCGGCAGACATGGACCTGACCGTCGTGGAGATGCTTCCGGGGCTCCTCGGCCAGGCCGACGACGAATACGGCGAGGAACTCCTCGCGTTCTATCGGGACGCCTTCGACATCGACGTCTTGCTCGACGCCGAGACCAACGAGATAGAGACCACGGCGTCCGGCGGCGTCCGGATGACGGTCACCCACGAGGGAACGACCCACGAGCTCGAAGCCGACGACGTGTTCGCATTTACCGGGCGCAAACCCGCCCTCGACGGTGTGGGCATCGAGGAGACGGCCATCGAACCGGGCCCCGGCTGGGTCGACGACACGCTCCGAGCCGTCGACGACGAGCGCGTCTACGTCGTGGGAGACGCCAACGGCCGCCAGCCCATCCTCCACGTCGCCAAAGAAGAGGGCGCTCACGCCGCGGCGAACATCCAGCGTGACGTCGCCGGCGAGCCGCTGACCGAGTACGACCCGACCCATCACTACGTGATCTTCTCCGGCCTCGGTGTCCTGCCGTTCGCACGGGTCGGTCACACCGGCGAGTCGGCTCGCGAGGCCGGCTACGACCCCGTCGTCGTCTCCACGGATGCGGCAGACGACGGCGTGTTCAAGGCCAAGAACGTCCCGGAGGGGCTGGCCACGCTGGTGGTCGCCCGAGACGGGACCGTGCTGGGCTACCAGGGCCTCCATTACCACGCGGACGCGATGGCCAAGACGATGCAGATCGTCGTCGAGATGGGCCTCGACGTCCGCGATCTGCCCGACCGGGCGTACCACCCCACGACACCCGAAATTCTCGACGGTCTGTTCAAAGACGCCTCCGCACGCCTGGACCACTGAGGTCCCCGCCTCAACCCAAACACTCATATTTTTTGCTACCGTCTGATATGTCAACGTGAATCAGTCACGGCCAACGAAGAGTCACGTCGCCAGGAGCCGGGCGATCCAGCAGCGAACGGGCGCCACGTTCCACGTCGCGACGCGCGTGCTTCCCGACCGGGCGCGTCATCCGACGTACGTCCTCTACGCGTTCTTCCGGATCGCAGACGAGGTGGTCGACGACCCGGGGGATGCCACGCCCGCGGAGCAACGCGACCGTCTCGAGACGATACGGGCGACGGCGAAGGGCGAACGCGACACCGACGATCCCGTCCTGCTCGCCACGAGTCGACTCCGCGAGGAGTACGGCATGGACGATGCGGAGATCGACGTCTTCATCGACAGCATGCTCACCGACGTCGAGACCAACCGGTACGAGACCTACGAGGACCTCGAGGCGTACCTCCGCGGCTCCTCGGTCGCCGTCGCCGAGATGCTGATCGACGTCATGGCGCCGGAGCTGCCGGCGGCTGCGCGGCCGCACGCGAAGGCCCTCGCCGAGGCCTTCCAGTTGACGAACTTCATCCGGGACGTCAGCGAGGATATCGATCGGTACGATCGAATCTACCTGCCGATCGCCACGTTCGAGCAGTACGGCGCCTCCGAGCGAGCGGTCCGCGAGAAGGTGTTCACCCCCGGGGTCGCCGCGGCGGTCCTCCACGAACTCGAACGCGCGGAAGAACGATACCGGACCGGCGTCGAGGGCATCCGGTACCTGCCCGATGACGTCCAGTTCGGCGTCCTCCTCTCGGCGGTCCTCTACGCCGAACACCACCGGTTGATCCGTCGCCACGGCTACGACGTCCTCTCGAACCATCCGGAACTCTCGTGGCGCGACCGACTGCGTGCCGTCGCGAGGACGGCGGTCCACTGGCAGATCACGAAGGATCCGGTGGTGACCTTCGAACGGGCGAGTGCCGTCCCGAAGGAAGGGGCGCCAGCGGGGAGCACCTCGCGGACCAGCGGGCCGCTGGGACCCGTTTCGAAGTCGGTCGCCGATTCCCTTCTGCGGTGGTCGCCGTGACCGACGCCAGCGGGACCGACATCGTCGTCGTGGGCGGCGGATTCGGCGGGCTCTCGACCGCGAGCTATCTCGCCGACGCCGGGGCCGACGTGACGGTCCTCGAGAAGAACGACCAGCTCGGCGGGCGTGCGGGGACCCTCGAGGCCGACGGGTTCCGCTTCGACACGGGGCCGTCCTGGTATCTGATGCCGGACGTCTTCGAGCGCTTTTTCGGCCACTTCGACCGGGCACCCTCCCAGTACTACGGCCTGAAGCGCCTGAACCCGCACTATCGCATCTTCTTCAAGGAGGACGTCGGCCCGGACGCTCGTGGCGATCCGCCGGGGCTGTCCGCGGGGCCGTCCGGCGACGTCGTGGACGTCACCGGCGACCTCGACCAGCTAGAGACGCTCTTCGAGGCCTACGAACCCGGCGCGGGCGAGACCTTCCAGGAGTATCTCGCGACCTCGAAGGAGAACTACGAGGTGGGGATGGAGCATTTCGTCTACGAGGACCGCTCCAGGCTCCGGGACTTCCTCGACCCCCGGCTGGCGGTGTACGCCCGCGGGCTCAGCCTGCTCGGCTCCATGCAAGACCACGTCGAGACGCACTTCGACCACCCGAAACTCCAGCAGATACTGCAGTACACGCTCGTCTTCCTGGGTGGGAGTCCGAAGAACACGCCGGCGCTGTACAACCTCATGAGCCACGTCGACTTCAACCTCGGCGTCTTCTACCCCGAGGGCGGAATGCACAGCGTCGTCGACGGGATCGCCGCGCTCGGTGAGGAACACGGCGTCACCTACCACACCGGTGAGCCGGTGACCGCCATCGAGGGAGCCCGTGGCGGGTTCTCCGTCCGGACGGAGTCGGGTGCGTATCCGGCCGACGTCGTCGTCTCCGACGCCGATTACGCTCACACGGAACGCGATCTCCTCCCCCCGGAGAAGCGACAGTACGCCGATTCGTACTGGGAGTCGCGGACCTACGCCCCCTCCGCGTTCATGCTGTATCTGGGCGTCGAGGGCGAGGTCCCCGACCTCGAGCACCATACGCTCGTGTTGCCCGGCGACTGGGACCCACACTTCGAGACGATCTTCGAAGAGCCGGCCTGGCCGGAGGACCCGGCGTACTACGTCTCGGTCACCTCCCAGACGGACGACACCGTCGCCCCGGCGGGGCACAGTGCCGTGGTGATACTGGTCCCCATCGCCGCCGACCTCGACGACGGTCCGGACCAGCGGGCGGCCTATCGGGAGAAGATCCTCGCAGACCTCGCCGAACACACCGGCACCGACCTCCGCGACCGCATCGTCCTGGAGCGGACGACGAGCGTCGAGGACTACCGCTCGCAGTTCAACAGCGAGGCCGGCAGTGCGCTCGGGTTGGCCCATACGCTCCGCCAGACCGCCGTCTTCCGCCCGTCGCACCGCTCGTCGGCGGTCGACGGCCTGTACTTCACCGGTTCGTACACGACCCCTGGCATCGGCGTCCCGATGACGCTCATCAGCGGCGAACACACGGCCGAGTACGTCCTGGACGACCTGTGACCGTGCCCGCCGGCTACCTCCTCAGACAGTCCCGCCCCCGCTTCTGGCTGTACCTCGCCGGTCCCGTGCTGGTGGGGCTGGCGTTCGGCGCCGACCGCCCGACCGACCTCCTCGCCATCCTCCCGGTCGCCCTGTTCGCGTACTTCCTCGTCCCCGCGAACGTCTTCCTGTACGGCGTCAACGACGTCTTCGACCGGGAGATCGACCGGCGGAATCCGAAGAAAGCGGATCGTGAGGTCCGCTACGAGGGCGAACGGGCGACCGTGTTCGCAGTGCTCGCCAGTCTGGCGCTCGGGCTAGCACTCCTCTCGCTCGTCCCGCGGCCCGCCGCGCCGTGGATCGCGGGCTTCCTGGTGCTCGGCGCCGCCTACAGCGTGCCGCCGATTCGGTTGAAGGTGCGGCCGCCACTCGATTCGGTCTCCAACGGCCTCTACATCCTTCCCGGCGGCGCGGCCTACGCCGCCCTCGCAGGCAGTCAGCCACCGCTGCTCGCGGTCGCCGGCGGATGGCTCTGGGCAATGGCGATGCACACCTTCTCCGCGGTCCCCGACGTCGAACCCGACCGGCAGGGGGGCATCCGGACGACCGCGACCGTGCTGGGCGAACGCGGCGCCCTGCTGTACTGTGCGGTGACCTGGGGACTCGCCGCCCTCGCCTTCGGCGCGCTGGACTGGCGGGCGGGAGCGTTGCTGGCCGTCTATCCGACGCTCGCGCTGTGGGTCGCCGGCCGTGACGTCGACGTCGGCACCGCGTACTGGTACTTCCCCGCGATCAACACGGTCGTCGGCGGGCTGCTGACCGTGACAGGTCTGTGGAGGCTCGCCTATGCGTGAGTCCCGTCGGCGCGACCTGGATGGGGATCGTCGGCACGAACTGGAGGACAGATTCGACGCTTTCGTCCGGCGGAATCGGTTCACCATCGCGGTCACCTTCCCCGTCGTCGGTGTCGTCCTGCTCGTCGCGAGTGCCGAGGGCGTGATCCCCGAACCGTACGCCTATCAGCCCATGTTGCTCCTCTTCGGGACCGCCGTCATGCGGCTCCCGCTCGTGGCGGCCATCGTCCCGCTCCTCGACCGCCGCGCGAGTGTCATGGTGGGCGGGCTCATGGGCTACGCCTACGCCATCGAGTTCGTCGGCATCACGACTGGCTGGCCGTACGGCGAGTTCGCCTACCAGATCTCCCTCGGGCCGATGGTCGGCGGCATCCCCATCGGCCTCCCGGTCTTTTTCATCCCGCTCGTGGTCAACGCCTACCTGCTGACCGTGCTGTTATGTGGCCCTCGTGCGGAATCGCGGTTCGTCCGGTTGCCCGCCACCCTCGCGACGATCATGGTCATCGACCTGGTCCTGGACCCCGGGGCGGTCGCGCTGCAGTTCTGGTCGTTCGGCGGTGGCGCGTTCTACGGCGTCCCGCTTTCGAACTACGCCGGCTGGCTCCTCAGCGGAACGGTCGCCGTATTCGCGCTGGACGCGGCCTTCGCCCGGACCGAACTGCTGGACAGACTCGAGACCACCGAGTTCGCCCTCGACGACATGGTGAGTTTCGTCCTGCTCTGGGGCGGCGTCAACGTCTTCTACGGCAACTGGTTCTCGGCGGCGCTGGCGGTCGCGCTCCTCGGCGGCCTCGTCGCCACGAATCGGTTCGACGTGGTTTTCCAGGGGACCGCCACCGCAGAGCGCGTGGAGAAGTGGGTGCGGCGTGGCTAAAACCCGTTGTTGGCGGTGAGTGGTTCGGAGAGAAGCGCCGGGACTGGGATTTGAACCACGGTCGTTCCGCTTCGCTCCACTCTCTGATTCAAATCCCCCGTGCGTTCTTCTCCTCCGATCACTCGACCGACCTGCCGGTCGGTCTCGTGGGATTGTCGTCGAAGAAGCGCCGGGACTGGGATTTGAACCCAGAACCCCGAAAGGGGACACGCTTTCCAGGCGTGCGCTTTGCCATTCGGCCATCCCGGCCCATTCCACCGTACCCGTGTCCGGCGTTTAAACCCTTCTCTTCCCGGCCAGCCACGACTGGAGCCACGCGCTCCCGACGGTGGCCGCGACCCAGACGACCACCGCGACGGCCAGCAGGGACGACAGGGACGGCCCCCGGCCCCAGAGGAGGCGATACCCCTGGGCCAGCACGAGAAACGAGAGTGCGCCGACGAGTCCCCAGAGGACGTGTTCCCGTCGTCGCCAGGTCATCGATTCAGTCGCGCTGGGCCGCGATGGCCTCTATCTCGACGTCGACGCCTTTCGGGAGCGCCCCGACCTGAACGGCACTGCGGGCGGGCGGGTTGTCCCTGAAGTACTCGCCGTAAGCGTCGTTCATGACGTCGAAGTCGTCGATGTCGGCGAGATAGACGGTCACCTTCAGGACGTCCTGCATGTTCAGGCCCTCCGCCTCGAGGATCGCCTTGATGTTCTCCAGACTCTGGCGGGTCTGGACGTCGACGCCCTCGTCGTCGAGCAGGTCGCCGTCGGGGGTGAGAGGGATCTGCCCGGCGGTGAAGACGAGCGACCCGTCCGTGGTCGCCTGGCTGTACGCCCCGACGGCGGCGGGGGCCTCGGCCGAGTCGATGACGCGTTTCATGCACGACCGTTCGGACGGTCCCCACTTAAGTACTCGTCACTACACCAGGACCTCGACGTCGAAGCCCTCCCCCCGCAGTCGGTCGAGGAGCCCCTCGACGTGGTCGTCGCCGCGGGTCTCGAGGTCGATCTCGACCTCCGTGTCGCTCATCGCGATGTCGCGGCTCGTGCGGTCGTGCTGGATGGCGTAGATGTTCGCCCGCTCGTCGGCGAGGACGTCGAGGACCTGTCGGAGCGACCCCGGCCGGTCCTTGATCACGGTCCGGATCTTGAGATAGCGGCCCTGGTCGACCAACCCACGCATGATGACCGTCGTGAGCATGTTCATGTCGATGTTGCCACCGCTCAGGACCGGGACGATCACCTCCCCCGGCTCGTACTCGAATTTCTCCTCGAGCAGGGCGGCGAGGGGGACCGCGCCGGCCCCCTCGACGAGGGTCTTTCCGCGTTCGAGCAACAGGGTGACGGCGACGGCGATCTGGTCGTCGGCGACGGTCACGACCTCGTCGACGCGCTCCTGGATGATCGGGAAGGTCCGCTCGCCGACCGCCCGGGTGGCGATGCCGTCCGCGATGGTGTTCACCGCGTCCAGTTCGTGGACGGTGCCCTTCTCGAGCGACGTCGCCACCGAGGACGCCCCCTCGGCCTGAACCCCGACGACGCGAATCTCGCGGTCGGCCGCCTGGAGCGCCGTCGCGATGCCCGAGATGAGCCCCCCACCGCCGATGGGGACGACCACGGTGTCGACCGTCGGGAGGTCCGCGAGGATCTCGAGACCGATGGTCCCCTGCCCGGCCATGACGTACTCGTCGTCGAAGGCGTGGACGTAGGTCCGGCCCTCCGCTGCCTCTATCTCGTGGGCCTTCGCCTGGGCTTCGTTGTAGTCCTCGCCGTGGAGCACGACCTCGGCGCCGTAGCTTCGCGTGGCGGCGACCTTCGCGTGGGGGGCGTGCTCGGGCATGACCACCTTCGCGTCGACGTCGCTGCGGGTGGCCGCGAGGGCCACACCCTGGGCGTGGTTGCCGGCGCTCGCGGTGACCACGCCGGCGTCCTGTTCGGCGGTCGAGAGCGTCCGGATGCGATTGGCCGCCCCACGAATCTTGAACGACCCCGTCCGCTGGAACGTCTCGAGTTTGGCGTGGACGTCGGCACCGGTCAGTGCCGAGAGCGTATGCGAGTAATCCAGTGGCGTGTGCCTCGCGACCGCACTGACGCGTCCCCGTGCCTCGAGGACGTCCTCCTCTGCGAGCATGCCCATCGGTTGGCGATACCGATTGTTAACGATTTGTTTCTCGAAAGGGGGGAGAAATGGGATGGGGAACGGGGTACAGATGGGGGAAGGGGGATGTACCCAGCGTGTGACCCGCATGTGGGATGACACGTGGATGGATAGTAAAACCGACGAAAGCGCAGTGAAAGTGAAAGTATAGCCCCGAATCGCGGAGATGGCGTGCCCGAGGGACGGTTCCACCTATCGATCGTCGATGGGGACGAACTCCTCGGACGTCGACCCGACGTAGCGGGCGCGCGGCCGGATGAGTCGGTTGTCCTCCTGGTACTCGAGGATGTGCCCGATCCAGCCGCCGGCGCGACTCATCGCGAAGATGGGGGTGTACATGTCGATCGGGATGCCGAGCTGGTAGTACACCGATCCCGAGTAGAAGTCGACGTTCGGAGCGATGTCCTTCTCGGGGAGGCCGACCTCCTCCGTGAGGTACGTCTCGATGGTCGTGGTGTAGTCGTACCACTTGCGCTCGCCCGAACTCTCGCTCAGGTCGTCGAGTTTGGACTGGAGGATCTTCGCTCGCGGGTCCTTGACGTTGTACACGCGGTGGCCCCACCCGGGAATGCGTCGCCCCTGGTCGATGGCGTCGACGACCCAGTCACGCGGGTCCATGTGGCTCTCGTCGATCTCCATCAGGGTCTCCATCACGTCCTGGTTGGCACCGCCGTGCAGCGGGCCCGAGAGCGCGCCGATGCCCCCGGTTACCGCGCCGTAGACGTCGGCGAGCGTACTCGAGATGACCATCGCGGTGAACGTCGAGGCGTTGAACCCGTGGTCGGCGTGGAGGATGAGCGCCATGTCGAAGGTCTCTGCGGCCACCGGGTCCGGTTCCTCGCCGGTGAGCATGTAGAGGAAGTTGGCCGCGAGCCCGAGGTCCTCGCGTGGCTCGACCGGGTCCTCGCCGTTGCGGAGCCGATCGAAGGCCGCGAGCACGGTGGGGATCTTTGCCGTAATGCGACGCCCCTTCCGGGTGGCAGCGTCGAGGTCCTCCGGTTCGGCGTCGCCCTCCGGTTCCTCGGTGGAGAGCATCGAGGTCGCCGTCCGGAGGGCGGCCATCGGTTCCTCGTCGGCGGCCGCGAGGGTCTCGAGCGTGTCGTAGATACCGTCCTCGACCGCGCGCTCGGCAGCCATCGATTCCTCGAACGCCTCGAGTTCCGCGCGCGTCGGAAGCGATCCGTTCCAGAGGAGGTACAGGACCTCCTCGTAGCTCGCGCCCTCGGCGAGGTCTTCGATCGAATAGCCGCGGTAGAGCAGCGTCCCCTCGTCCCCGTCGATGTAGCTGAGCTCGGATTCGGCGACGAGCACGCCCTCGAGTCCCTTGTGGAGTTGGTCTGTCATGGTATCGCGTACAACAGTGACCTTCGACGGTTAACGACGTATGCTTTACTACCGGCAGACGCGCAGATCGACGTCCGGTCACGAACCGGGCTGAGAGGCCCGTCTCGGGAGACCAGTGAGCGGTTTCGCGGTATCGGTGGTATCGAAAGGACCATTCGTCATCTGTCGTAAAAACCCGGTCGATCCGGCCAGAAAACAGTAAGGCTGATACCGGACACTATTCAATAAATAATTTGGTATGACTTCCGAGCAGATTCACAAGGGGCTCGACGGCGTGGTCATCGACGAGTCCGAACTCAGTCGCGTCTTCGGCGACGAGGGGCGCCTCGTCTTCCGCGGGTACGACATCGACGAGATCGCGGAGAACGGCGACTTCGAAGAGACGCTGTACCTGATGTGGTACGGCGAGTTGCCGACCGAATCGGAGTACAGCGCGTTCGCCAGCTCGCTCGCCGAACAGCGCGCGGTCCCCGACGAGATCATGGACATGCTCGCGGACCTCGCGGCCGCCGACCAGCATCCGATGGGTGCGCTCCAGGCCGCCGTGGCGGCCCTCGCGGCCTACGACGACAACGCCGAGGTCGACCCCGAGAACGACCTCGACGGGGTCGTCGAGATGGGCCAATCCATCGCCGCGAAACTCGCGACCATCACCGCCGCGTACAACCGGCTCCGCGAGGGCAAAGAGCCCGTCGAACCACGCGAAGACCTCTCGCACGCGGCCAACTTCCTCTACATGCTCCACGGCGAGGAACCGGATCAGGCCCACGTCGAGGCGATGGACACCGCCCTCCAGATCCACATGGAACACGGGACCAACGCGTCGACGTTCACGACGCGGGTCATCGCGAGTACCCTCGCGAACCCCTACGAGGCCGTCGCGGGCGGTATCGGGGCGCTCTCCGGCCCGCTACACGGCGGCGCCAACGAGGACGTCCTCAACATGCTCGCGGAGATCGACGAGAGCGGGGCGGACGTCGGGGAGTGGATCGACAACCGCCTCGACGAGGGTGGCGTCGTCTACGGGTACGGCCACCGCGTGTACAACGTCAAAGACCCCCGGGCGTATATCCTCCAGGAACACGCCGAGACGCTCATCGGCGAGGACGGCGGCGACGACAAGTGGTACAAGCTGGCCCGCGAGGTCGAATCGCACATGGACTCGCTCGGTCTCGAGGAGAAGGGCATCGCGCCCAACGTCGACTTCTTCTCGGGCACCGTCTACAAGCAGATGCAGATCCCGACGGACATCTACACCAACCTGTTCACGATGAGCCGCATCGGCGGCTGGATCGGCCACATCATCGAGCAGTACGACGACAACCGCATCATCCGGCCGCGGGCCCGCTACGTCGGCGACGTCGACAACGTCTGGACGCCGATGGACGCCCGGTGAGGACCGGCCCGCTCGGCTGACGGGGGTACGTTTTTGCTCGCCGGGGGCGAACGCCGAGACATGGCTGGTCGCGTCGAGTACGAACCCGCGAGCGTCAAAGACCTCCTCGCGGAGATGAAAGACACCGCCGAACTCCTCATCGACCTCTCGTATTCGGCGGTGCTCCACCGGAGCGACGCCGTCGCCGAGGAGGTGTTGGCCCTCGAAGAGCGCATGGACGTCCTGCAGTTGCGCGCCCGAATGAGTCTGTTACTCGCGGCGCGCAACCCGGAGGACGCGGAGACGCTCGCGCCCGTCCTGGGGATCATCGGGGCGGCGGAGAAGGTGAGCGACGCGGCGGGCGACATCGCCAAGGTCGTCCTCGAGGACATCGGCGTCCCCGACGACATCCGCTCGGCACTGCCCGAGGCGGTCGAGAGTCTGGTTCGGGGCCAACTCGTCGAATCCTCCGCCTACGCGGACCGCACACTCGGCGACATCAATATGGAGACGGAGACCGGCGTCCGCGTTCTCGCCATCCGTCGCGGCGGTGACTGGGTGATGAACCCCGATCAGGCCACCACCCTTCGCGCTGGGGACGCCCTCCTGCTCCGTGGCCCCGAAGCGGGCATAGAGACCGTCTACGAGGCCGTTACGGGCAATTCCTACGAACGACTCGAACCGCTAGAGCCGAAAGTCGAGGACCTCGAACGCGCCGTCGACTCGCTCGTGTTGATGAAGAACATGAGCGAGCTCGCGGTCGACCTGGCCTACGGCAGCGTCCTCTTTCACAGCACCGACCTCGCCGAAGAGGTCGTCGAACTCGAGGCCGAGGTCGACGCGTTGAAGTCGCGGTTCGAGGCGTGGACGCTGCGGGCCGCCGGTCGCGTCGACGACCCGGTCTCGCTCCGGGGCCTCATGCAGATCGCCACCTCCACGGAGGTCATCAGCGACGCGGCCCTGGAGATCTCCGAGGGCGTCCTCAGGGGCCTCGACACCCACGTCGTGGTCCAGGAGGCCGTCGAGGAGTCGGACGAGATCATCGCCCGGACGACGGTCGCACAGGGGAGCGTCCTCGACGGCACCACGATCGGCGAACGGGCCGTCAAGACCGAGACGGGGATGCGGGTCATCGCGGTCCGGCGGCCGGGAACGGGCGGCGACGAGTGGGTCGTCCAGCCCGGTCCCACGACGGCCCTCGAGGCCGGTGACGTCCTCATCGCCAAGGGGACCCGTGCCGGTGCGGATCGGCTCCGCGACCTCGCCGGCCGGGACCCCATCCACGACGAGTAGGCGGCGAGGTCCGGGACAACCGAATCGCTCAAGGTGATAGCGGCGGCCATCACAGACAATGAGAACGCTCGGTTCTGCGAGCGCTGCGCCGGGGGAGGTCGATACGGGGCGACTGGTCGTCGGGGAGACCAGGGACGGGGCGGAGTTCGGCCTGCCGGTGGCGGTCGTCAACGGGGACCGTGAGGGGAAGACACTCTACATCCAGGCGGTCAGCGATGGCGACGAACTCAACGGGCTCGGGGTGGTGAGCCGCGTCGTCCCCCGGATCGACCCGGGCGACCTCGCGGGCGAGGTGCTGGTGGTCGGCATCGCGAACTACCACGCCTACCAGGTCGCCGAGCACCGCAACCCCATCGACGACACCAAACTCAACCGGGCGTACCCCGGCGACCCGAACGGTAGCTCCTCGGAGCGCATCGCCAGTGCAACCTTCGGGGTGGCCACGGAGGCCGACATCATCCTCGACCTGCACCAGGGCTCGACCTCGCAGATGATCGACGAGGCGCGGGTGCGCTGTGGGCGCCACCACCGCCTCCACGAGGAGTGCCTCGAACTCGCGCGCGTCTTCGACGCCGGCCACATCCTGGATCAGCGCGGACCGGAGGGACAACTGGCACGGGTCGCCCCCGACGAGGGCATCCCGACCATCGACCCGGAACTCGGCGGGGCGGTCGGCTGGGACGAGGAGAGCATCGAGACCGGCGTCCAGGGTGTCTTCAACGTCCTCGAACACTACGGATTCCTGGACGGCGACCCCACACCGCAAGTGCAGGTGAGAGCGAGGGATTTCGACCGGTACGGTGCCCCGTCAGGCGGCCTGGTCCGCTTCCACGCCGATCTGGGCGCGGGGGTCACCCGCGGCGACGTGCTCTTCGAGATCACCGACGTCTTCGGGTCGCTGAAAGCCCGCATCACGGCGGACCGCGACGGGGTGTTCTGGCGGGCCCGGCGCCTCCCGCAGGTCGCGACGGGCGAGTACGTCTGTTCGGTCGGTACCGAGGTGGACTCGGTCTGATGGCCGCCTCGCTCGTCTGTCCGGCCTGTGGGGAGACCTACGACGCGGGGCCTGGAGAGCCCTGGCAGTGCGACTGCGGTCACCCGCTGGACTTCGCGGAGCGACCGCTCCCCGCCGGCCCGCCGGAGACGCTCGACGTCGCCCGCGGCCTCTGGGCGTTCGAGGACTTCCTGCCGATCGAACCGCACGTCACGCTCGGCGAGGGATGGACGCCGCTGGCCGACGCCCCCGCGTGGGAGGCGACGTTCAAACTCGAGTACGTCTTCCCCTCCGGGAGTTTCAAGGACCGGGGCGCGACGGCCACCCTCTCCCGGGCGGTCGAACTCGGCGTCGACCGCGTCGTCGAGGACTCCTCCGGGAACGCCGGGGCCGCCATCGCCCAGTACGCCGCGCGTGCAGGCGTCGAGGCCGACATCTACGTCCCCGCCGCGGCCAAAGAATCGAAACTGAAGGCCATCAAGCGGGTCGGCGCGACGCCGGTCCCCATCGAGGGTACGCGCCAGGACGTGACCGACGCCTGCGTCGCCGCCGTCGAGGCGGGTGACGCCTGGTACGCGAGCCACGCCTGGAACCCGGCCTTCTTCGCGGGGACCGCGACGTTCGCCCTCGAACTGGCCGCCCAGCGCGACTGGTCGGTCCCGGACGCGGTCGTCCTGCCCCTCGGGCACGGCACCCTCTTCCTGGGCGCCTACCGGGGCTTCTCCGCCCTCGCGGACGCCGGCTGGATCGAGGACGTGCCACGACTGCTGGGGGTGCAGGCGGCGGGCGTCGCGCCCATCGCGGATGCACTCCACGAGGCACGCGATAGCCCGACCAACGACGTCGCGGACGGCATCCAGATCGCCGACCCCGTGCGCCAGGAGCAGATCCTCGACGCCATCGACGACACGGGCGGCGACGCCATCGCCATCGGCGAGGCGGCGACCGAAACCACACTGAAGGCGCTCCACGAGCGTGGGTTCTACGTCGAACCGACGAGCGCGGTCGCCGTGGCCGGGCTCGAAACCTACCGAGAGCGGGGCGTCCTGTCGACGGACGACGACGTCGTGGTGCCCCTCACCGGCAGCGGACTGAAGTACTGAGACCGGCGTTGCTCACCGTTCGGGATGTGTCGGCGCGTCGAACCCACCCCTGATCAGTGGTTTCGCGACGTGGCGTCTCGCGACCGGCGGAACCTCGTACCAGCCCGCCTCGAGGTCCCGAGAGACGGGCACTTCGACCCGTCCGGGCGCGCTCGTCCCACAGTCCCGACACCGATACCCCTGGTCGGCACCGGCACTCTCCATCGATCGGCCACAGGTTGGGCAGGTGGGCGTGGCGAGCGTCGTCTCCTGCAGGTCGCGGACGGCGAACTTCTCGAGTTTGAGCGTCCCGTCGGTCACCTCGCCGACCACCGTCACCCGGTCGCCGACCCGCAGGTCCCGCACCCGGTCCCGGAACCGCTTGGTCGGTTCGAACGCGACACAGGCCAGCCGTTCGTCGCCGTCGCCGACGGCGAAGAAGACGTGGCCACCCGGCCCGGTCTCGGGCGCCTCGACCACGTCCGCGGTGAGTCGGTAGGCGCGACCGTCGGACAGGTCGCCGAGGACCCCCGGCTGGACGTGGACGTCGGTCCCCTGATTCGTGACGAAGAGTGCCCGGTCGTGGACGGGTTCGGACACGACGCCGGCAGCCACCCGTGCCACCGCGACGGGGTCGTCGCCCCGGATGCCGTAGAGGATTGGACCGGGGGCGTTCGGGACGCAGACCGGGGCACCCTCGCCGCGGTCGACGGTATCCCAGGCGCCGGGATACGCCACGTCCGCGGCCGCGAACAGCGAGTCCTCGTCGACGTCCCGGGGCGTCCCCCAGCGCTCGGGGGCGCGATAGGCGATGTACTCGTAGGTCCAGTCGTCGAAGGCCGCGTGGGCGCCGACGGCGGCGAGGGCGCCGATCTTCCCCCGGCCGACCCCCCACCCCGCGCTCCGGTAGTCACGCTCCGCGATGAGTCGGTCGGCGTCCTCGATGGTGTGAAACGTGGAGACGGCGTCGGCCGCGAAGGCGACGACCGGTTCGTCGACCGCGGTGGCGACGACGACCCCCGGGTTGGTCCGCTCGTCGTCGGTCTCGGCGGTCTCGTTCACCACGCCGGTGGCGGCGTCGAAGGCGACGGCTGGTGGTGCCGCGGTGTGGATGGCGAGGGCCGCGTTGCCCCGGGTCTTGTGCTCGACGGCGGGGTTGAGTCGGACGAGACGGATCTCCGACACCCGGTGGCCCCGCTCGCGGAGGCGTCGGGCGACCAGGCGGGCGGCGTAGGTCGTACACATGCCGCGCTCGCGAGAGTCCGTGTCGTCGATGCCGATGACGGTCTGCACGCCACGTCGTAGACGGTCGGCGTACAAAACTCCGATGTCACGACGGGGTTCGGACGCAGATGGCGCAAGCGTCCGCACCCGCGTTCAGTGGTCGACGTCGGCGAGTTCCGGCTCGTCGGCGATGGCTTCGACCAACGCGTCCTCGGTCACCGGTCGGGCGGAGGCGACCCCGAGACGTCGGGCCATCCGGACCGCACCCGGCGGGCGAAGGTTCGCCCTCGCGAGGAGGTCGTCGTCGTAGAAGACCTCGGTGGGGGAGCCCTCGCCGACGATGTTGCCGTCGTCCATGACGACGAGGCGATCCGCGATGGTCCCCGCGAAGTCGACGTCGTGGGTCGCCACGACGAGACCGAGGCCATCGGCCTGCAGGTCGCGGATGACCGCTCGAACCCGCTGCTCGCGCGCGGGATCGAGACCGGCCAGCGGTTCGTCCATGACGATGACGCTCGGGTCCATCGCGAGAACGCCGGCGATGGCGACCAGGCGCATCTCCCCGCCGCTGAGATGATGTGGGACCCGATCGACGAGGTGGGCGGCGTCGAGGCGTTCGAGGGCCTCCATCGCCTTCTCGTGGGCGGCCTCCCGACTCGCCCCGTAGTTCAGCGGCCCGAACATCACGTCGTCGATCACGGTCGGCGCGACGATCTGGGCGTCCGCGTCCTGGAAGACGAACCCGACCTCCCGACGGGCGTGGTCGATCGTCTCGTCGGTAATCGACGTTCCAGTGACCCGAAGGCCACCGTCCTGTAACTCGAGGATCCCGTTCAGGTGTTCCATCAGCGTCGACTTGCCCGCGCCGTTGCCGCCAATGAGCCCGACGGTCTCCTCGGGCATCACGGCGAAACTCAGGTCGTGAACGCCGACCGTTCCATCGGGATAGGTGTGCGAGAGACAATGCAGAGCGACCAGCGGCTCTTCGTCGAAGTCGAGTGGCTGGTCGTGGGCGCAGTCTATCGAATCAGGGTTCGTACTCATGGAAGGACCTCGTAACCGATCGTGATCGCGTACCATCCGATCCCTACCGCGATGGCCCCCACGACGAGGAGCTCGCGAGCGGGAGGACGGTCGACGCTGCTGTACACCGTCAGATCGCCGTTGTAGCCCCGGGCCTCCATCGCCTTCAACAGCGTCTCGGAACGTTCGATCGCGCGAATGAAGGTGTGGCCGAAAATTCGACCGTACAGGTCGCGTTGCTCCCAGAAGTCCGACGAGATCGATCCGCCACGCGCGCGGGTCGCCTTGAGCAGTTCCTCGACGACCTCCAGGATGACGAAGGTAAACCGGTAGGCGAACAGCGCGACCTGGTCGATCGGTGACGGCAGTGTTCGGCCGAGGACGTACGCCATGTCGGTGTACCCGGTCGTCATCCAGATGGCGATCGAGAAGGTGACGACGGTCAGGCCGCGCCCCAGGAGGGCACCGTACGTGGCGAGCCCCTCCCAGGTCAACGAGAGTTCCCCCAGGGGCGTCGGCACGGCGAAGATCGGCGTTCCGGCGATGCCGAAGGCAAGCGGGAGAGCGATGGCCGAGACGAAGACGAACGGGAGCGTGTACCACGCGAGAAGTTTCCGAACCGGGAGCCCGGCGACGACGTAGCTGGCCACGACCACCGCGTAGACGACCGCGACGTGGGCCAACCCCTCCGCGACAGTCACCGCGATCACCAGCAGGGCCAACACGACCACCTTCGTCCACGGGTTGACGCGATGGAGCGAGCTGTCCTGGTGTTCGGCGTGTGCCGTCAGCAGGCGGGGATCCGGGATATGCCCCGACAATCCGCTCATTGGTCACTCATGGTAATTGGAAACTGAAGTCGATTACGTCCTCGATCCATCGGCGTACCAGTACGCTGCGAGACTCCCCACCAGCAACAGGAGGGTAATCCCTACGTACAGTCCGACCGAGTCGCGAAGTGGCCCGGCCAACAGGAAGCCGCCGATACCCCCTCGGCCGAACTGGAAGATCGAACCGCCGCTCGGACCCAATCCGCCCTGGGCGGCCGCGGCGAATCGTTCCCCCCAGGGGACCGCGCCGCCGGAGTGGACGAAACCCAGATAGCTGGCGCCGACGGCAATAGCCAGCAGAACGGCCAGGGTCAGGTACTGCATCCGGGGTTTCATTGGGCGCTCACTCCGGGCTCGGACTGCGAGCGGCCGGCCGGCGCGTCACCCAAGAGATCGGGCCTGACCGAGGCGAGATACCGGACGATCGACCCGGTCACCAGCCCCTCGATCACGGCGACGCCGAGGTTCACGGCCACGAGGGCAGCCATGTAGATGGCCAGATCCATCCCGGCGATGTCCACACCGGTGATGCCGCTGACGAGCGGGATCGCGCCCATCAGTACCGAGCCGAGCGCCAGGCCGAGGATCGTCGCCACGGTGGCGGCGGGGAAGTAATTCCAGTCGGTAGCGCGCAGTGCCGTGAACAAATAGTAGGCCCCAGCTGCCTCCGCGATGCCCACGAGTGTGTTCGCCCCGAGAAAACCCCAGGCCCCGTGTCCGAGCATGGCCGACAGTACGTTCACCACGAAGGCGATGATCGCCCCGAGCGCCGGGCCCAAGAGAATGCCGATGAGTCCGGTGAACGACAGATGGACCCCGCCCAGCACCGGCACGTTGATCTGAAAGACCGCGAACATCGCAGCCGCCGCCATGCCGCCGAGGGCGATCTTCCTGGCGTCCAGTCCGCGTCGACGTAGCTGGTAGACCGCGAGGGCGAGTGCCCCCGCGGCGATCAACGACCACAGGACGATTGCCCAGAGCGGGATCGCTCCATCCGGGAGATGAATGTGTGCCATCGTTGTTTAACAAAACGGAGGTCGAAATTAATAACTCTTGTGTCGGGTAACGGCGGACACCTCGAGTCCCTCGGGACCACCGAACCGCCGCGTCTGCCGGGCCGGAACCACTCGACTACCGAAATCAGCAAATCACCCGACAGAAGGCCCCTCGACGGCACAACGCATATATGCCGTGAGTGCTGTATTCAATGTGAATGACGCGTACCGCGCTCATCGAGAACCTCACGGCGATGCTGGAGGACGCAGGTTTCATGGTGAGCGACCGCTGTTCGACGCGTCCCAAGAGCTTCGATATCGCGGCCCGCCGTCGGGAGGACCTGCTTCTGGTCAAGGTGCTCGCCAACGTGGACGCCTTCGACGGCCCGACCGGCCGGGAGATGCGCCGTCTCGGGACCTACCTGGCGGGGACGCCGCTGCTCATCGGTCTGCGCTCCCGCGACGAGGACCTCAAACCCGGCGTCGTCTACTTCAGACACGGCGTTCCGGTGGTCAATCCGGATACGGCTCTCGATCTGTTCGTCCACGACGTCCCACCCCTCATCTACGCCGCGCCGGGCGGGCTGTACGTCAACATCGACGGCGACGTCCTCGCCGACGAGCGCGAACAGCGCGGCTGGAGTCTGGGTCGGCTCGCGACCGAACTGGGCGTCTCGCGACGAACCGTCTCCAAGTACGAGGACGGCATGAACGCGAGCGTCGAGGTCGCCGCGCAGCTCGAGGACATGTTCGACGGTGGGCTGACCAGCCCCGTCAGCGTCCTCGACGGTGCCGAGGACATCCGCGAGGCGGAGCCGACGCCCGAGGACCCAGAGGTGACCCCCGAGGACGAACCGATCGTGGCCGTCCTCACCCGTATCGGCTTCGACGTCCACCCGACGGAGCGGGCCCCGTTCAACGCGGTCAGCGAGGACACCCGCCGGGCCGACAACCTGCTCACGGGCCACTCCGCGTTCACCGAGGCGGCGGTCAAGCGGGCCCGCATCATGAGTTCGCTCGGACACATCACGCGCACGCGCGCGGTCTACTTCGTGGACGACGCTTCTCGGGAATCGATCGACGACACCGCGATCATCGAACGCGAAGAGATCGCAGACGTCGACGACCCCGACGAGTTCCGCGATATGATCGGCGAGCGCAGTCGACCGCCGGACCCCTAGTTCTCTCCGTAGGTTCGCTCGAGAAATTCGACGATATCGTCGCTCTCGGGCATCCCCTCGACGCCGTGTTCCGGGTCGACGAGCACGGGTACGCCCTTCTGTCCGCTCACTGCCTCGACCTCGTCGCGGCGAAAGCGGAGTCGCGAGACGGTGTGTTCCTCGTAGTCCAGCCCGAGTTCCTCGAGTTTCCGCTCGACCTTCTCGCAGTACGGACAGCCCGGCTGCACGTAGAGTTCGATACCGGTCATGGGATCGGCTTCGATTCCGCCACGGTTAGTTGCGACGAAACCAGCGCAAACGGCCAGAACGGGCCGACGGGTCAGACCCCGGTCAGCACGCCACCGGTGCGGACGAAGAAGTAGAGCACGAACGCCGCAGCGAGGATCCACTGGCCGACGTGGACCTCGTCGAACTCGCCGACGGCGGTCTTGACGAGCGGGTAGGAGATGAGTCCCGCCGCGATACCGTAGGCGATGGAGAAGGTAAAGGGCATCACGAAGATGGTCAGCGCGGCCGGGATGGTGAACGTGATGTCGTCCCACGCGATCTCGGCGACGTTCGAGAGCATAATGATGCCGACGACCACGAGCACGAGGTGGGAGGCGTAGGTCGGGACCGCGACCGCGAGGGGGACGACCGCGAGCGCCGCCACGAAGAGCAGCGCGACGACGAGGGCCGTCATGCCGGTGCGACCGCCCTCCTCGACGCCGGTCGCCGACTCGATGTAGGTCGTCACGGTGGAGGTGCCGAGGATGCCGCCGACGGTGGTGCCGATCGCGTCCGCCATCAGGGGCTTCTCGATCTCGGGGAGGTTGCCGTCCTCGTCGAGGAAGCCGGCGGCTTGCGAGACGCCGGTGAGCGTCCCCGCGGTGTCGAAGAAGTCGACGAAGAAGAAGGTGAAGACGATGAGGGCGAAGGAGAACGCCTCGATGTTCTGCAGTCCGGAGACGAACGCACCGGCCAGCGGTGCGATGTTGTAGCTCGCGGCGTCGTAGACGATGGGTGCGTTCGGCGCGAGGGCGACGTCGGCCAGGGTGACGCCCATGGCCTGGAGTGCCTCCGAATCGGCGGGGTAGGCCGCGTAGCCCATCGCCGAGGCGGCATAGCCGATCAGGGAGGTGACGACGATGCCCAGGATGATCGACCCCCGTACCCCGCGGGCGTAGAGCGCCAGGGTGAAAAAGAGGCCGACGACGGAGATGATGGCCACCGGGTCCGACCCGAAGACCGGGCTGAAGGTGACGAAGGTCGCCGCATCGCCCGCCACGAGTCGCATCTCCTCCAGTCCGATGATGGCGAGGAACAGACCGATACCCGCCCCGACGGCGAGTTTGACCGGTTCGGGGAACAGTTCGATGATGTACCGACGAGCGCCGACGGCGGTGAGGGCGATGAAGATGATCCCCTCCACGACGACGGCGGCCAGCGCAACCTGCCAGGGGATGCCGAGGCCCAGGACGACGGTGAACGCGAAGAAGGCGTTCAGTCCGAGTCCCGGCGCCTGAGCGAACGGACGGTTCGCGTACAGCGCCATCACCAGCGTCGCCGTCGCGGCGGCGATGATGGTGACGACCGCGATCATCTGGAAGGTGCGCTCCGGGCTGATGCCCTCCGGTTGGATCGCCGTCGAGAGGATGGCGGGATTGACCACCACGATGTAGGACATCGTGAGGAACGTCGTTACCCCCGCGAGAATCTCCGTCCGATGGTTCGTATCGTGCTCGTCGTAACCGAAGAAGTCGGCCAGCGTTTCACTGAGTCCCATACACGGTCGAGCATATTATTACGTACCACTTAACCGTTGTTATGCACGTTCCGGCATACATCTGAGAGGAATCGACCCCGCTCGCGGTCCAGCGGCTCGTCGCCTTACTCGAGTTCGACCAGGGCCCCGACCGGGGCGTCGGTGAGGGCTTCGGCCCGTTCGATGCCGTCCCGACCGACGGCGATGAGCGTGAAGACGCCCGTGACCCTCGCGTCGGCCGCTTCGGCGATGTCGAGGAGGAGTTCCTGGGTCTCGCCGGAGCGAATGAGGTCGTCGACGACGAGGACCGTGTCGCCAGCCTCGAGCGCTGCGGCCGGGAGGTAGTAGGTGAGTTCGATGCCGGAGTCGAGTCGTTGTCGCGCCTCGATGAAGTCCTCGACGGCCGTCTCCTTTGCCTTCTTGGCGTAAGCACACCGGGCGTCGTAGAACCGGGCGAGGGCGGCGGCCAGGGTGATGCCGTCCGTCGCCGCGGTCAGCACGACGTCCGGCCGCTCGAACTCGTACGTCTCGGCCGCGACGGGGGCGACGAGGTCGAGCAGTGACTGGTCGAAGACGATGCCGGAGTTGTCGACGTAGCCCTCGTCGTCGAGGCGCACACGGTCCCGGATCTCGGTTCGAAGGGTCCCCCCACCGATGTCGCGGACGACCGCCTGGGCCCGGTCGGCGCTCGGGAGGACGTGCCCGTTGACGTAGCGGTTGAGGTCGCCGGCGGGGAGATCCGTCTCCGCCGCGAGTTCGTCGTACGTGCGCGTCTCCTTGAGCGTCCGGAGGACGGAGACCGCCCGCAACTGCAAGGCGGCCTTCTCGGCGCGGTTCATATCGATACACACGATTCCACAACTATGAATATCCCGGAATCGTTCCCGGCGATTCAGAGCACGTCCGTCCACATCCACCGGCCCCACCCGGACGGTGAACCGGTCAGTCCTCGGCGGCGGCGAGCAGGTCCTCGGCGGTCACCAGCGATTCGAGTTCGACGTCGTGCTCGGCGAGTAGCTCGCCGGCGCCCTCCTGGCGGTCGACGACCACGATGACGCGTTCGACCACCGCGCCGGCCTCGCGGAGTGCCTCGACGGCGTCGAGGGCGCTCTTGCCCGTGGTGGCGATGTCCTCGAGGACGACGACCGTCTCGCCCTCGTCCAGTCGTCCCTCGATCAGGTTCGCCGTCCCGTAGTCCTTCTTTCGCTTCCTGGCGATGACGTAGGGGTTCCCCGTCGCGACGCTCGTGGCGGCCACGAGGGGGACGGCACCGAGGGCGACCCCGGCCAGCGTGGTCTCGCCCACCCGCTCGGCGAACGCGTCGGCGATGAGTTCGAGGCAGTGGGGGTCGGTCTCGAAGAGGTACTTGTCCACGTAGTAGTCGCTCGTCCCGCCGTGAGAGAGTTCGAAGGTGCCGAATTCGACGGCATCGGCGTCCCGGAGCGCCTGGATGAGTTCCGCGTCGGCCATGTGCGAGTTGTGGAGAACGCCGAAGATAAACGTTCGCAGATGGACTCACCAGGGCTCGTCTTTGAGCCCGAGCAGGTACGCGATGCCGTTCGTCAGCAGGTGGAGCGCCGGGGTGAGGACCAGGACGGCCACGACGACTGGCACCGTGAAGACCGACACGAACCACGCCGGGGCGGCGAGGTAGGTCGCCAGGAGGGCGACCACGACGAAGTCCAGCTGGTCGACGACGGGGAAGGCTGCGCCCCGCTTCCGGCCGGTGCGGCGTTTGAGAAAGGAGGCCAGGATATCGCCCAGCATGGCACCCGCCGCGAGCGCCAGGGCGACCACGGGCGGGAATCGGGGAACGCCGCCGAGGGCCGCCGACACGCTCGGTTCGAGGACGTTCAATACGCCCGCCACCACGAGGCCGGCGGTAACCCCGACGGCCGTTCCCCGCCAGGTCTTCCCGTCGCCCAGCACGCGGCGTCCGTCCCAGGTCCGCCCCCCGTCGATGGGGCGTCCCCCTCCGGCGAGGACGGCGGCGTTGTTGGGGATGTAGGCGGGCAGCATCGCCCAGACGGCGACGGCCACCACGGAGAGCACGTTCATGGTTCCCGCTGTGACCGCCCACCGCATAAAGCCGGCCGGTTCGAGACGGGGCGAGTCGGCCGCCGAGAACAAGGCTGATGGTACCCCCCGCCCTGACTTCGGACATGGCATCCTGGAAACGGGACCTCGTCTCCGGCCTCGTCGTCCTCCTGCCCATCATGGTGACGCTGTACGTGGTGTGGTGGCTATTCACGAAGCTGGCCGCCATCGCGTTGCTCTCCTCGCTGGTCACGAACCCGGTCGTCGGCGTGCTCCTGACGCTGGCGCTGTTCTTGCTCGTGGTCTTCTCGGTCGGCTACATGATGCGCACGGCGCTCGGTGGACTCGTCGAGGAGCTCATCGACGAAGTGTTCAATCGCCTGCCGGGCCTGCGGATCGTCTACAACGCCTCGAAGATGGCCGTGGAGACGGCGCTGACCGGGACGAGCGACCTCCAGAAACCAGTCAAGGTCACCCTCTGGAACGACATGCGGATGACCGCGTTCAAGACGGGCCAGAAGACCCACGACGGTCGCGACGTGCTGTTCTTGCCGACGGCGCCGAACATCACCACCGGGTTCGTCATCGAGGTCGAACCCCACAAGTACGAGGAGACGGGCGAACGCGTCGAGGAGGCGCTGACCCGCGTCCTCAGCGCCGGGTTCGGCGAGACCGAAGCGGTCAATCGACAGGAAGTCTTCGCGGACGACTGATCAGACGTCGGTGAACCACTCGTCGTGATCACCGCGGTGCTCGACCAGGTCGAAGAAGGCCGACTGCAGTTCCTCGGTCACTGGGCCGCGAGACCCGTTGCCGATCTCCACGTTGTCCACCTGCCGGATAGGCGTGACCTCGGCCGCCGACCCGGTGAAAAAGAGTTCGTCGGCGGTGTTCAACTCGCCCCGACTGATGGAGACGTTGTCGTGGACGGTGTAGCCCCGCTCGCGCGCGAGCGTGATGACGGTGTCCCGGGTGATGCCGTCGAGGATGCTCTCCGAGAGCCCCGGGGTGAATAGCTCGCCGTCGCGGACCAGGAAGAGGTTCTCGCCCGGCCCCTCGGCGACGTTGCCCTCCTTGTTCAGGACGATCGCTTCGACGAAGCCGTTGCGGCGGGCCTCCTCGCCGGCGAGCATGCTGTTGACGTAGAGGCCGGTCGTCTTCGCGTTGGTCGGCACCTGACTCGAGGCGTGTTTGCGCCACGAGGAGACCATCACCTTCACGCCGTTCTCGAGGGCGTCGTCGCCCAGGTAGGTGCCCCACGGCCAGGCGGCGATGGCGATATCGGTCGGCACGTCGACCGGACTGACGCCCAGCGAGTGATAGCCGTAGTAGACGATGGGGCGGATGTACGCCGATTCGAGGTCCTCCCGCCGGAGCAACTCGAGGGTCACCTCCGTCAGCTCTTCGCGCGAGTAGCCGATGTCGAGTTCGTAGGGCTTCGCCGAGGCGAAGAGCCGGTCGAGGTGTTCGTCCCAGCGGAAGATCGCCGTCCCCTCGTCGGTATCGTAGGCGCGAACCCCCTCGAAGATCCCCGATCCGTAGTGGAGGGCGTGGGTCAACACGTGGGTCGTCGCGTCGTCCCAGTCTTTGAACTCGCCGTTCTGCCAGATCGTCTCGACGTCCATGTCCGCGAATCCAGGCATAATACACGATTGCGCCGGCGACACTATAAAACCATTACAGTTACGTCCCCCGTCGCAGGCCGGCGGTTTGTGTGCCATCGGCCGGGCGCGATACCACACCCAGCGGCAGTCCTCACTCCCGTGAATACACTGATGGTGTCGGACGACGAACATCAGTCTGCAATGCCACAGCGCACAGCAAACGCGGTCTGGAACGGCACGCTCAAACGCGGCGACGGACAGATGGCCTTCGGCAGCGGCGCCTTCGAGGGCGCGTTCTCCTTCGCCTCGCGGTTCGAGGAGGGGGAGGGGACGAACCCGGAGGAACTGATCGGCGCTGCCCACGCGGGGTGTTTCTCGATGGCCTTCGCCAACGAACTCGACGACGCGGGCTACGACCCGGTCTCCGTGGAGACGGAGGCGACGATCACGCTCTCGATGGAGGACGGACCGCAGATCACCACGAGCCACCTCGAGACGACCGCCGAGGTCGAGGGCATCGACGAGGAGACCTTCCAGGAGATCGCCGAGGGGGCCAAAGAGGGCTGTCCCGTCTCGCAGGCGCTCGCCAGCATCGACATCACGCTCGACGCGACGCTCGTCTGAGAAAAGCCGGTTATTCGAGCGCCGCCACGAGGTCCCGCCCCTCCACGAACGGGATATCGTACCGGTCGGCGTAGGCCCGTGCGTCCGTCGTCGAGAGCGCCTCGCCCGTCTCGTCGTCGAGCATCTCGCAGACGACGGCGGCGGGTTCTCGGTTCGCGGCGTCCGCCAGCGCGATCCCCATCTCGGTGTGGCCCTTCCGCCCCGAGAGCCCGTCCCGGGCCGCCCTGAGCACGTGGACGTGGCCGGGGGCCCGGAACGACGCGGCGAAGTCGGTCGTCTCCGGGGTCGCGGCGGCGTCCCCGAGTCGCGAGATGGTGAGTGCGCGGTCGGCGTCCGTGATCCCGGTGTACGTCTCGCGGTGGTTCACCGAGAGGGAAAACGAAGAGCGCTCGTCGTACCCGAGGTGCTCGCTCTCGGCGGCCGGGTGGCCGATCTCGTCCGCCAGGAAGGGCAACTCGAATGTGTCGGCGACCTCGGGGCCGAGCGCGACACAGACCAGACCGCCCGCGTCGTTGCGCATGGTCGCGACGTCCGTCGGCGTGACCGACCGCGCCGGGTAGACCATGTCGACTTCCCCCTCGCGGTCCGCGAAGTCGTGGACGAGGACCGGGTCGCCGGCGGCGAAGGCAGCGACTGCCTCGTCGACGTCGGCGGCCTGTGTCGCCTTACTCGGCGGCGACATGCACGATCACCTCGTCGCCGTCGAGAACGCCCAGTTCCTCGCGCAGGTGCTCGGGCGCGATGAGTTCTACCTGATCGTCGTCGTGATGGGTCCGGTCCGGCACGATGACGTGTGCCGGCGACGCCGCCGGCCCGTCGGGGACCTCGATCGTGGCGGCATAGCAGTACGCCGGCCCGTAGGTCCGTTCTTCGTCCTCCCAGCCCTCGATGGGGACCGGCTCGAAGGACTCCATCGCCGATCGTTCACGCCGGGACTGGCGGGTCAGGTCGACGTTGAACGTGCCGGGATACGGGTCGTAGCCCAGTTTCTCCTCGAACTGACGGTTGTAGCCGGGCAGTGAGATGTAGTGGCGGCCCTCGCCCATGCCGGAGGTCACCGTCCCGTGCAAGGAGAGGTCCGCCTGGTCCTCGAAGATGGCACGGTAGTCCTCGTACTCGCGTTTGAGGGCCCGGTCGCCGGCGGCAGTGAGCGAGACGAACTGTCCGTCGCTGACGGTCTCGCGTTCGATGAGTTCGGCGTCTTCGAGCGCCTGCAGCCGCCTGGAGGCGGTCTGCGTCGAGACGTCGTGGTGGTCGGCGAGTCGGCTGCACGAGATTTTGATCTCGCCGCGTCTGGCACCCTCGAGGGCCAGACGCTTGAGTACGGCCAGCTCGTCGAAGCCGACCACGCGCGTCCCCGCTTGCGTAGCCATAGTTGTCCATAGCGAGTCGCGGCCCTAAACAGTATCGGATTTGGAACGCATCTCAAATTTGAGATGGTGTCGCCCCGACGCCTACTGACCGGACGGCTTCAGTTCCTCGACCCAGGTGTCCTCGTCTTTCGCCAACAGTACGACGTTCGAGGGGGAGGATTCGCGTTTGACGTCGTATGCGGGGAGGTGCTCGCGAACCCGGTCGGCGAAGGCCGAGACGGCCTCGTGGGTCGGCATCGCGTCGCGATCGAGACGCGCTCGTGAGTGACCGACGTGCATGTAGGCCTTTAACTCTACGAAGTCCGCGTCGGCCCGCTCGTAGAGCGCGGCGTACCCTGCGGGGTCGGTCATGTTCTGCCCGTCGACGAGGGTCGTCCGAATGGTGGTCCGCCCCGATTTCTCCGCGACCACGTCGATCGAACGACGGAGGTTCTCCCAGGCGTCGTCCTCCATCGCGCCGACGACGTCGTCGAATATCGGCTCGGTCGGTGCGTCCACGCTGAGGTACAGTTGCGTTGGCGCCGCCTCGGCGAGCACGTCGGGCCGGGTCCCGTTGCTCACCAGGAACGTCGTGATCCCCCGGTCGTGGTAGGCCTCGATCAGTTCCGGGAGGTAGGGGTAGAGCGTCGGTTCGCCGTCGAGGCTGATGGCGACGTGCTGGGGCTCCATCGCCGCCTCGAAGCGCTCTTCTGGCACGTCGGGGTTCCCGCCGAATCCGGCGAGGATTGTCCGCTGAAGGTCGATCGAAGCGTCGACGACCGCCTCGGGGTCGTCCCACTCGACGCCGTCGAGTTCGTAGGCGTGGCCGCCGTGATCGCGCCAGCAGAACACGCAACGCTCGTTGCACCGGACGACCGGCGTCATCTGGATGCACCGGTGAGAGCGGATGCCGTAGAAGGCGTGCTTGTAGCAGGTCCCATCTCCCCGAAGGGCGTTCTTGGTCCACCCGCAGGTCTGTACCGCGGTGTGGTTCTCGCTGTGGTAGTCGGGGTCCGCGAGTTGACCGCTCCCCGATCCGCTGTCCATACCTCGGGGGACTCGCCGGAAGGCCAAAAGGGATTCGCCAGCGAGAGTACTGTCCCGGATGGGTTCACCGCCAGACGACGTCACCGGGCGGCGGGTGAACATTCATGTGTCAGGCGGCCTGATGTTCGCCCGTTCCATGGTCGAAACCATTCTGGTCCCGGTCGACGATTCGGAGATGTCCTGCAACGCACTCGATTACGCCATCTCGGAGTGCGAAGACGCCGAGATCACGGCACTCCACGTCATCGACCGATCCGAGATCCACACGCCCATCGGGATCGAGGCACCGACCGTCGACAGGGAGGATATCGTCGAAACGTACCGCCAGAAGGCCCGCGTCGTCCTCGAGGACGCCGAGGAGACGGCCGACGAACACGGCGTCGAGATCGAGACCGAGATGGTCGAGGGGGACGTCACCAAATCGATCCTCTCCTACGCAGCGGACAACGACGTCGATCACATCGTGATCGGGAGCCACGGTCGGACCGGCGCCGGCCGGATCCTCCTGGGGAGCGTCGCCGAGTCGGTCACGCGACGCTCGCCCGTCCCGGTGACTGTCGTCCGGTAACGGCACCGCGGGGCGCGGGTGGATAGGCCACGGGGGCATCCCCGGTAGTCCCCATTCAGAACGCCTTTAGGCCGCGCCATCGACCGAACGAGTATGCTGCTATCCTTCCGCCAGGAGGTCGAGACGGTCCTCGCCGCCGCGCTCGAGTCGCTCGACCTCCCGACCGACGACCTGGGTATCGAGGAGCCGCCCGAGGACGTCCCGGCGGTCCTCGCATCCAGTGCCGCGTTCCGGCTCGCGTCGGTCGTCGGGGCGCCGCCACCGGAGATCGCCGCCGACGTCGCCGGCGAGATCGACGCCTCGGCGACCGACTACGTCGGAGACGTCTCCGTCCAGGGACCGTACGTCAACTTCCAGCCGAACCGTGCCTACCTGGCCGATACCCTCGAGACAGCCCAGGCCGACGACTACGGATCCCTCCCGCCAAAGGACACCTCAATCGTGGTCGAACACACGAGCGCGAACCCGACCGGCCCGGTCCACGTCGGCCGGGCCCGCAATCCGATCCTGGGCGACGCCGTGGCCCGCGTGATGGACTACGCCGGCTACGACGTCGACGTCCACTACTACGTGAACGACGCCGGCCGCCAGATGGCCGTCTTCACCTGGGCCTACGAGACCTTCGACGAAGCGGACCTCGACGAACCGCCAGAACGCGACCGCATCGAGTACGACCTGGTACGCTACTACCGGCGGGGCAACGAGTTCCTGGAGACCGCCGACGATGCCGCCGTCGAAGCCGCCGAAGCCGAGATACAGGCCATCATGCAGGGCCTCGAATCGGGCGACGAGGCGACCTTCGATCGGGTGAGCGAGGTCGTCGACCAGGTCCTCGAGGGGATGACCGACTGCCTCTCGCGGCTCCCCGCCGAGTTCGACGAGTTCGTCAAGGAGACCCGGTTCATCCGCGACGGGAGCACCGACCGGATCGCCGAACGGCTGATCGACACCGACCTGGCCTACGAGGACGAGGGCGCCTGGCACCTCGACCTCTCGGATCGCGGCTTCGAGAAGGACCTCGTCTTCCTCCGCTCGGACGGCACCAGCCTCTACACGACCCGCGACCTGGCTCACCACGAGTGGAAGTTCGAGGAGTACGACCGGGCCGTGACGGTCCTGGGCGAGGACCACAAGCTCCAGGCCGGACAGCTCCAGGCCGCCCTCGATATCCTCGGCAACGACACCGGGCGCCTCCGCGACGTCATCTACTCCTACGTCAACCTCCCCGAGGGGAAGATGAGCACCCGGGCGGGGACTGGCGTGGACCTCGACGACCTCCTCGACGAGGCCATCGAACGGGCCCGCGAGGCGGTCGAGAGTCGCCTCGACACCCGCATCCGCGACGACGAACTCACGGAATCGGACGTCGACCGCATCGCCCACCAGGTGGGTATCGGCGCCGTCCGCTACGACATCGTCTCGAAACAGCCGACCAAACCGATCACCTTCGACTGGGACGACGCCCTCGACTTCGAGGGCCAGAGCGCCCCCTACGTCCAGTACGCCCACGCTCGCTCCTGTGGGATCCTCGAGGAGGCCGGATCCGCGGTCGACGGGACCGCTGTCGACACGGCCGTCCTGACCCACGACGCCGAAGAGCACCTCCTGCGGACGCTCGCCCGGTTCCCCTGGGTCGTCGAGGAGAGTGCCGACGAACTCGAACCGCACTCGGTCGCGACCTACACCCGCGACCTGGCGGACGCGTTCAACGGCTTCTACCGGCAGTGCCCGGTCCTCGCCGAGGACGTGACCGAAGAGCGCCGTGACGCCCGACTGGCGCTGGTCGTCGCCGCTCGCAACGCGATGGCCAACGCCCTGGACGTCCTGGGCGTGGCTGCACCGGACTCGATGTAGGGAAGAAACCGGCCCCGCCTCAGCCGAACAGGCCGCCGGTCAGCTTCGAGAGGAGCGAGCGGGACTCCGTCGATTCGTCTTCGTTGCCGTCCGCCGCGTCGGCCCCACCCTCGCCCACCGTCTCGACGAGCGCGCCGGTCTCCGCGGCCGCCGGGTCCGACTCCGCCGTCTCGATGGCGTCCGCGATTCCCGGTCCGCCGGATTCCGCGTCCTCGGTTCCTGCCGCCGGTTCCGCGTCCTCGGTTCCTGTCGCCGGTTCCGGGTCGGCATCGGTCTCGGGCGTCGCTTCTGCGTCGGCTTC
>JBNJDE010000010.1:0-31984 GCA_051744605.1 Halobacteriota archaeon | reverse complement strand
CGGGTTCTCGGGGGAGAGCGGGTCCACGCCCGGTTCGGTCTCGTCCATGAGGAGTGCTGCGCCGAGGCCTTTCCCGGAGATGAATCGTTCCCGGTACGTCTCGGGGACCTCCTCGGTTTCGATCGTTCCCTCGGAGAGGTTCACGCGCAGCAGATATCGTAGCTGGGGAACCGCCGAGGTCGATGTGCTCTCTGTTGACATCCGCGTTCAGCTACGTAGTCCTACCACTAATAATCATTCGAAAAATCCGCCGGAACCCGCCCAGAATACGACGTATGGGGCCTGTGCAGCCGCTTTTCGACACCTCATGCCCCGCCGGCCTGGCGTCATCGAGTCAGGACGACCACGTTGTCGGCGTCCCAGCCGACCGTCACGCTGCTCCCGACCGAGAGGTACTCGCCCTGGTCGCGAATCTGCATGTCGACGGTGAGTTCCTGCCCGTTCTCGAGGTGGACGACGAACTTTCCCAGGTTCCCCTTGTATATCTCGTCGACGACCTCTCCCTCGACGACGTTGTCCGCCGCGGTGGCTTCCCGCCCGATGCGAATCTTCTCGGGCCGGATGGCGAACGATACCTCGCCGCTCGCCTCGGGGGTCTCGGGCACGGCGTAGGTGACGCCATCGGACTCGACGACGGGCGTCCCGCCGTCGACCGCGTACGTCCCCCGGACGAGGTTCGTCTCGCCGATGAAGTCGGCGACGAACTCGCTGGCCGGCTCCTCGTAGATCTCCGTGGCCGTGCCGAGCTGTTCGAGGTGGCCGTCGTTCATCACCGCGATCTCGTCGCTCATCGTCAGCGCCTCCTCCTGATCGTGGGTGACGTAGACGAAGGTGATCCCCAGGTCCTCCTGGAGGTTCTTCAACTCGACTTGCATCTGCTTTCTGAGTTTGAGGTCGAGTGCGCCCAGCGGTTCGTCGAGCAACAGCAGCGTCGGTTCGGTGACGAGCGCCCGTGCGAGCGCGATGCGTTGCTGCTGGCCGCCGGAGAGCTCCGATATGGGCCGGTCCTGGGTCTCCGGCAGTTCGACCAGTTCGAGGGCCTCCGCGACGCGGGCGTCTATCGCTTCGCTTCCGTGCCGCGAGACGAGTCGCTTCAGGGAGCCGGCGATGCCGCTCGGTCGCTCCGACGCGGTTCCGCCATCGGTCTCGGCCGGCAGTCCCTGCATCTGCAGGCCGAACGCGACGTTCTCCCCGACGGTCATGTGGGGGAAGAGGGCGTACGACTGAAACACCATGCTCGTGTTCCGTTCGAACGGCGGGACCTCGTTGACGCGTTCGCCGCTGATGGAGACCGCTCCGCGCGTCGGCGTCTCGAAGCCGGCGATCAACCTGAGCGTCGTCGTCTTGCCACAGCCACTCGGCCCGAGGAGGGTGAGGAACTGTCCCTCCTCGACCGTGAGACTCACGTCGTCGACGGCGAGCAGGTCGCCGTATTTCTTCGTCACGCCGTCGAGGTGGACGTCTACGTCCTTCATGTGGGGTGTTCAGGCGTTCTGGATCTCGGTCCAGGCTTCGCTGTAGTACGACCGTGCGTCACCGACGTTCTCGATGTACTCGAGGCTGTCCATGACCTCGTCCGACGGGTAGATGGCCGGGTCGTCCAGGATCTCGTCGTAGATGTACTCCTCTGCGGCCGCGTTCGGACTGCCGAAGTACGTCCAGTTCGTGATGGCCGCCGCCACGCGCGCGTTCGAGTAGTAGTTGATGAAGGCGTGGGCCGCGTTGGGGTGCGGTGCGTCGGCGGTGACCGCGCCGTTGTCGACCCAGACGACGCCGCCCTCGTCGGGGACCCGGTAGTTGACCGGCGAGGAATCGTCCTCGTAGGTCTCCCAGTAGGCCCGGAAGATGTCCCCGGACCAGCCGTGAACGGGGCTGGCCTGCTCGTTGATCAACTTCACCTCGAAGTTCGAGGAGTCGTAGGTGAGCAACAGCTCTTTTTGCTCGATGAGGTCCTGTTTGGCCTCCTCGATCTTTTCGGGGTCCGTCGTATTCAGCGAGTACCCCCGACGTTTGAGCGCCGCACCGATGGTCTCGCGCATGTCGTTCATCATCGTCATTTCGCCGGCGTACTCGTCGCTCCACATGGCGTCCCACGAACGCAATTCGGTGTCGTCTAGCATCTCCGTCGTCCACCCGATGCCGGAGGTGCCCCACTGATAGGGGACCGAGTAGGTCCCGGGGTCGGGGTCGTACGAGGGCTCCGAGAACAGCGAATCCAGGTTCTCGTAGTTCGGGATTTTCTCCCTGTCGAGTTCCTGAATGACGCCCTGTTCGGCCATCGTCCCGATCATGTAGTCGCTCGGGAAGACCAGGTCGTACTGGGCAGTGCCGCCGGCCTGGAGCTTGTTGAACATCTCCTCGTTCGAGGCGAAGTTGGAGACGTTCACCGACACCCCGAAGACCTTCTCGAAGGTCGGGACGATGTCCTCTCCCCAGTAGTCGCTCCACTGGAAGATGTTCAACTCGTCCTCGAGTTCGTAGTCCAGTTCGTCGAGTTCGTACTCCTCGCGCAGGTCTTCTGCGTCCGCATCGACCGTCGTGGAGTCCCCAGAACCACCGTCGCTGCTGGTGGTGGTGGTATCCGTGTCCCCGCCATCCCCACCACCGGAACAGCCAGCCAGCCCTGCCAGTCCCGCCGTGGCGAGCGAGCCAGTAACTTTGAGGAAGGTCCGCCGACGCGCCGAGTTGGTGCCTTGCTTGTCCATGTGTATCACGCCAACTCTTTCGAGTCAATGGCCCCTTCTGTAATAACTATTGCGGATAATCGATAAAATTACCAAAATTTTTCCGGTCACCAGATCGGCCCCTCGTAGCGCTGGGCGAGGGCCACGATGGCGATGGTGAAAATGACGATTGCGGCGGCGATCACGTTGACCCCCGGCGTGACGCCCATCCGGACCTTCGAGAAGAAGAAAATCGGGAGCGTGTTCTGGTTCCCGATGATGAAGAAGGTCACCACGAAGTCGTCGAAACTCATGGCGAACGCGAGCAACGCGCCCGCGATGACGCCCGGCTTGATCGCGGGGAAGGTGACGTAACGGAACGTCTCGAGTCGGTTCGCCCCGAGGTCCTGGGCGGCCTCCTCGAGGGTCCGATCGAAACTCTGCAACCGCGCCGCGACCACGACGGCCACGAAGCTGATGTCGAAGGCGATGTGGCCGATGGTGGCCGTCCCGATGCCCAGGCTCATCCCGATCATGTTGAAGAAGATCAGAAGCGAGATACCCATCACGATGCTCGGGATGATGATCGGCATGTAGACGGTCCCGAGCAGGAGGCCCTTTCCCGGGAAGTCGTAGCGGTCCAGCCCGAAGGCGAGCATGGTTCCGAACACCGTGCTCACGACGACCGTGACGCTGGCGATTTTCAGCGAGTTGAGGAGCGCCATCCAGGCCACGGCGGGGTCGACGCGGGCGACCGTCTGTCCGCTGAAGAAGGCCTGCCACCACTCGATGGTGAAGCCCTGCCAGACGAGGACGTACTGGGAGTCGTTGAACGAGAGGGCGATGACCACGAGTATCGGCACGTAGAGGAAGAGGTACAAGAATAGCGCCTCCAGAGACAGGAGGACCGTCCCCTGCTCGAAGACCCGCGAGCGCATGCGCTTGATCCGCTGACCCACGGTGGGCTCGCTTGCGGTGCTCATGCGAGATCACCGCTCTCGCCGAATTTCATGTAGAAGCCGATGGCACCCAGCATGACGGCCATCAGGATGAACGACCCTGCGGCGCCCAGCGGCCAGTTCATCGCGCTCCCGAACTGGTTGGCGATGAAGTTGCCGATCATCTGGCTATCCGTACCGCCGAGGAGTTCCGGGATGACGTACGATCCGGCACTCGGAATGAACACGAGGATGCTCCCGGCCACGACTCCCGGCATCGAGAGCGGGAAGATGACCCGTCGGAACGCGGACGCGCGGTCGGCGCCGAGGTCCATGGCCGCCTCCTGAAGGGTGAAGTCGATTTCCTCGATGCTGGTGTAGACGGGGAGGATCATGAACGGGATCCAGATGTACACGAGACCGAGCATGACCGCGAACTGCGTGTTCATCAACCGGAGGCCCGGATCGACGAACGGGAGCAACGAGAGGCCTTCCATGAGGAAACTTCCTCGGGAGAGGAGTAACTGGATGGCGTAGATGCGGACCAAAAACGACGCCCAGAAGGGGAGGATGACGAGGACCAGCAGGAGGTCCCGGTACTCTTCGGGGGCGACCCGGCCGATGTAGTATGCCGCCGGGTACCCGACGGCGAATGAGACGACGGTCGCCACGATACCGTAGCCGATGCTCTTGATCGTCAACTGGACGTAGGGCGTCGGGTCGGTCGCCGCCAGCTGGGCCTCGACGGGGAGCAGTCCCTCCAGTACCCACGCGACGGTGTACCAGACGGCCGCGAGCGCGGACTCCTCGCCGGGGACGAAAAACTGCACGTACTGCTGGATTCCCAGGTACTCCGCGCCGACGAGCACCTGTCCGAACGCCCCCGTCTCGCCGAAACTGTAGTAGAACATGACCGCGAGGGGGACGAGGAAGAACAGGAGGAGCCAGAGGACGCTGGGTAACAGGGTCGCGATGGGTCCGAGCCACTCGCTTCGCTGGATCCGACGGCGCAGGGAGCCCGCGTCCGTCTCCGCCTGCCCGGTGTGTGACGTGGTTCGACTTGCCATACTGCTCTGGTGTGTGTTCTCGGGGCAGGGCTCAAATATGTTTTCCCTCGACGGGATATTTCCGTGACTTTCTCGGAGAACCCTGGTGCTGGGCAAAAGTTATCCGGCACCCTCGCGTAGTTCCGGTCAGTGACCGAGCGTGTCGTACGGTAAAACCCATGGGGATCCCGGTCGGCTAGCGGATATGGACGACGTCGACGTCAAGATCCTCAAAATTCTACAGGCAGACGGTCGGACCGCGCTTTCGGAGATCGCTCGACGTCTCGAGATGGGGAACGCGACCATCCACGAACGGGTCGATTCACTCGAGGCCAACGGATACATCAAGGAGTACCGGGCCGTGCTCGAACCGGAGCTGTTGGACATCGACCAGGTCGCATTCGTGCACGTGCGCACGGACCCGGGCCGATTCTCGTCTGTCGCCGAGCGACTGGCCGAGGAACCCGACGTGCAGGAGATCCACGAGGTGACCGGCGACTTCGACCTCCTCCTCAAAGTCCGCGTCCGTGAGCGCAGCGAGTTGACCGAGCTACTGACGACCGTCGGCGGCTACGACGGCGTCCGGGACACGTCGACCGACGTGGCGCTCCGATCGGTGAAAGAGGACCACTCGCTGAACCTCGAGGGAGTATGACGGCCTGGGACCTGACCCCTTCAGTCCGCACCGAGATCGGCTCCCTCGAGCACGCGCTCGTCCACGAACCGGGCCCAGAGTTCAAGACGGTCGTCGATCCGGACGCCTGGAACTGGGACGGGCTCCCGCGCCAGGAACGGGCCGCCGAGGAGCACGCTGGGCTGGTCGAGGTGCTCGAAGACCACGGGGTGACGGTGCACCACCTCGAGACGGCGGGGGAGACATTGGCCGAATCGCTGTTCGTCCGTGACGCGGGCTTCGCCGTCGAAGGGGGGATGGTCATCGGCCAGATGGTCGAGGCGACCCGCCAGGGCGAGGAACGCTGGCTCACGGAGCGCGTGGTCGAACTGGGTATCCCCATCTATCACACGGTCCACGGCCCCGGGGGGTTCGAGGCGGGCAACATGGTCTGGATCGACGAAGAGACCGTCGCGATTGGGCGCTCGCGGACCACGAACGCCGAAGGCATTCGGCAGGTCCGCACGGTCCTCGAGACCTACGACATCGACATCGTCGAGGTTCCCATCTTCGGGAGTACCGAGTCGACGGGACAGACCCACCTCGCCCTCGTGTTCTCGATGGTCGACGTCGATCAGGCGCTCGTCTATCCACAGGCGGTCCCCGACGAGTTCGTCTCGTTGCTCCACGACCGGGGCATCGAGACGATCGACGTTCCCATGCGCGAACAGCGCAACCGGGCGACGAGCACGGTCGTCACCGAACCGGGGACCGTCCTGCTCCCGTCCGGTAATCCCGTGACCGCCGAGGCACTCCGGAAATCCTGTACCGAGGTGCACGAACTGCCGATGCGCGAAATCGCCAAGACCGGCGGCGGGCTCAAGGGACTCGTCCTGCCGCTGGAGCGTGCCCCGCTCTGACGGAACGTTTTTGCCCCTCTCCGGCTGGCTGACAGAATACTTTCGGATTCGACCCTAATACACCAAAGATTTATTGACTCCCCTCCCATCGTTGGCGGTGATGAGCCTGGGTGACAATCAACACGACCACGACACCCCATTGACCGATCGGACCCCGGAGAGCCAGGAGTACCACGACTGGGCGTCCTCGGTCACCCCACTCGGCGTGGAGTCGAACGTTCGTTCGTTCGACCCGTACCCCTTCTACGTCGAATCGGCGGAGGGACAGTACCTCTACGACAGGGACGACAACGAGTACATCGACTTCCTGCTGGCGCTTGGCCCGATCATCCTGGGCCACAACCACCCGGCGGTGACCGAACGGGTCCAGGAACAGGTCGAGAAGGCGACCGTGACCGCGATGCCCCAATCCGTGGCCATCGAGTTCATGGACACCGTGCGGGAGATGACTCCCAGCATCGAGATGGTCCGGATGGCCAACTCCGGGACCGAGGCGACGATGCACGCGCTTCGCGTCGCGCGCTCGTACACGGGCCGCGAGAAGATCGCCAAACCCGAAGGTGGCTACGCAGGGGCCCACGACTACGCGCTCCAGTCCGTCTACGCCAGCGAGGCGGCACTCGGACCGGCCGACGATCCGAACGCCGTTCCGTACGGGACCGGTATCCCGGACGCGATCAGCGACCTCGTCGTCCCCTTCCCGTTCAACGACAAGGCGGCGACCGAACGACTCCTCCGCGAGGAGGCCGACGACCTCGCGGCGGTCATCATCGAACCGGTGATGTTCTCGTGTGGCTGTCTCAAACCGCGAGACGACTACCACGAGTTCCTCCGCGAGTTGACCGACGAACTCGGCATCGTCCTCATCTGGGACGAGGTCATGACCGGGTTCCGACTCGGCCCCCAGAGCGCCCAGGGCCGGTTCGGTATCACGCCGGACATGACCACCTTCGCGAAGGCCGTGGGCAACGGCTACCAGGTCGCCGGCTTCGGTGGCCGCGAGGACATAATGGCCGAGATCATCCCGCCGGAGAAGACGGAGGCCGAGAAGTGGCGCACGTCGGCGTTCCACGGTGGGACGTACAACGGCCACCCGGTCGCGGCGGCCGCGGGCCTCGCCACGCTCGAGTTCATCCAGGACAACGACGTCTACGAGCACATCGACCGCCTGGGCGACCGACTGTTCACCGGCCTGCAGGAGGTTGCCGACGACGTGGGCGTCCCGGTCAACGTCCAGCACATCGGGTCGATGGGCCAGGTCTACATGACCGATCACGACATCCACCGATACCGGGACACCTGGCACGCCAACGAAGAGCAGTTCGCAGACTGGTGGAAGGAGGGGGCCGCTCGCGGTGCCCTGTTCGGCAATCCCCACCAGGGCGAGCGCTTTTTCACCTCGTACTCGCACACCGAGGAGGACGTGGACCAGGCCCTCGAGATCGCGGAGGCGGCCTTCCGCGAAGTCGACCACGAATACGAGTGACGATGTCGGACCAGGACAGCGCGGAGCGGGGCGTGGGGTGGCGCCACGAGAGTCAGTCGCGTCGACTCCAGGGTCCCCGCGTCGCACTCACCCGAGATGACCGCTGGCGTCCAGTACCCACTCCGGTCTCGGGAACGCGGTCCGTATGACCGACCAGGACGTCGACCTCGTCGTCGTGGGTGGTGGCGTCACTGGCTGTGCCATCGCCCGCTCCGTCGCCCCGGACCTGGACGTCCTCGTCCTCGAACGGGACAAGATAGCGACGGGCGGTGCGACCGCGCTCGCCGCGGGCGAGGTGACGATGACGCCCTCCTACTCGGACGTGCCCAGCATCGCGAACCACGCGATGGCGTTCTTCCGCGACTACGACGGGACTGGTGCGTTCTCGTTCCACGAGCGGCCCAGCGTCGAGCTCGTCCCCAGTGACCGGGAGGGCGAGGCGCGCCGCCGTGCCGACCGACTGTCCGAGGCGGGCTTTCCGGTGTCGTTCCGCGAACCGAGCACCGTTGGGACCGACCATCCCCGGCTCTCCCTCGACGAGTACGCCGGGGTCGTCCGACACGAGGACACCGGCTTCCTCGATCCGTACACGCTCACCGTCGAACTACAGAACGACGCCGAAGACCGGGGTGGGACAGTCGAGACTGGCCGTACGGTCACCGACGTCCGCGTCGAGGACGGGGCCGTCGCCGGTGTCCGGACCGAGACGGGCCGGATCGACGCCGACCAGGTCGTCGTGGCCGCCGGCTGGCGGACCCGGGACCTCCTCGAGGGCGTTCTCGAACTGCCGATCCGGCCCTATCGGACACAGGTCGTCGTCCTCGAACCGAAGCCACCGATGGACGACTCCTTCCCCATGGGATGGATACCGGGGCGACACGTCTACTTCCGACCGGAGGTCAACGGCGACCTCGTGGTCGGTGGCTACTCGTTCGCCGAGGACCACCCGGAGCGCGCGAGCGGACAGGAGGACGAGGAATTCCGCGACCACGTGGCGTCCCTCGTCCCGACGTTCCTCGACGACTTCGACCGCGCCGGTTTCGTGGATGGCTGGGCCGGCATCGACGCGGCGACCCCCGATACCCGACCCATCGTCGACGCACCCGACGACGGGCCAGACGGTCTCGTGGTCGCGACGGGCTTCCACGGTCGTGGCGTCATGACCGCCCCCGTGACCGCGACGGTCGCTCGGGAACTCGTCCTCGACGAGGAGGCGTCGATCCCTCACGATCCGTTCGCGCTCGACCGCTTCGAGTCCCGGTCGGCCGATTTCCCCTTCTACAGCATCAGCTCCGGCGACGACGAGTACGAGGACTGACCCGGCTGGCATACCATTTCGACCGGGACCAGTACGGCTTTGACCGCCCCGGTGCATGCTCGGGACATGCTCCCGGAGCGCGATCCGTTGCCGTGGTACGTCGCGCCGCTGCCGAAGGCGCTCGAGGATCTGGGACTCCGTCTCGCCTGGCTCATCGCGGCCGTCAACCTGGCCGGGACGGCCTTCGGCTTCTGGTACTACCGCGGCCAGTTCGCGGCCGCCAACCCCCTCGCCTGGCCGTTCATCCCCGACAGCCCCATGGCGACCCTGTTCATCGCCGTCTCGCTGATCGCCTTCAAACTCGACCTCGACGCGGACTGGGTGCACGCGCTCGCCTTCGTCGGCCTGCTCAAACTGGGCCTCTGGACGCCATTCGTGCAGGTCGTCCTCAACGGGCAGGGCGGCCTCGCGACGTGGCTCTACCAGTTCCTCATCTGGAGTCACCTCGCGATGGCGCTCGAGGCGTTCGTCATCCACCGCTACGCCACGTTCTCGGTCCGGGCCGTCGCCGTCGCCGTGGGGTGGTACCTGCTCAACGACGTGGTGGACTACTTCGTCCCCCTGTTCGGCGACGTCCACCACACCTGGATTCGGGCGGAGTTCGTCGGTGGCGTCCAGGACCACACGCTCGCCGTCCACGACCTGGCGGCCGCCTGGGCGGTCGTCCTCACCGTCCTGGCCACGTTCCTCGCGCTCGCCACGCGCGTGAAGCGACTCGAACTGGCCGAGAACTGACGGATCGACGGGTCGGCCGCGCTCACTGCTCGGCGTGCGACCGGACCCAGAGCTGTCCGATCCGCGAGAGGCTGATGCGGTAGGACTTCCCGTGTTCCTCGCGTTCGACGTAGCCGATGCCGCCGGGGCCGAGGCGGTCGACGTTGTAGATGACCTTCGACCGGAAGCTGTCGGTGTACTCCTCGCCGAGTTCCGACGCGAGCGTCTCCGCGAGGTCGGAGATGCTCTCGAACTCGCCGTGTTCGCCGAGCGTGAAGAGGATGAGCTCCTCGAACGGTTTCACGTTGGCAAACGAGGCGACGGGCAGTTCGAGGACGTGACTGTCGTCGATGCATTTCGCGCCGATGGTCGTCCCGCGCTCGTCGAACTCGGTCAGGAGGTCGCGGGCGGTCCGCAGTCGCTCGTCGATGCGGGACTCCTCGACGGCGACCGACCCGGCTTCCTCGGCGTCCGCCAGCAGGTCTTCGAGGAGCGCTATCTCTTCGCGTAGCTCCTCCGCGAGTTCGGTCTCGAGATACTTCTCGGGGGCCGTGTAGTAGGTGTGGATGCGGTCGCGCTCCGCTTCGCGTTCGACCATCACGGAGTGGGCGGCCGTGGCGAACGCGAAACTCACCGTCCGGGGCATCGCGGAGACGTTCACCCAGACGTCGTTGCCCTCGTCGAGTTCCGCTTCGATGCGACGGAACGCCCGCTCGAAGGCCGTGTCGTAGTCGTAGACGTCCTCGATGGTCATCCGCTCGGTCGTCGCGCCGAGCAGGTTGGTGAAGTCGGCCTCGAGTTTCCGGGCGATGCGTTCTGAGTACTCGACGTTCGCCTCGCTACCGACGGCGCCCTGGAGCAGGACGACCCGGTCGACGGAGACGTGGTCTCTGACCAGCGGGGCGATGAGGCGGTCGTAATCGAACCCGACGGGGATGATGTGGGTCTGCATTACCGGTCGTACCCCTGGAGGTCGAAGAACTGGTCCGCCCGCTCGCCGGGACGCTCGGCGCTCATCGCCGAGACGGCGACGGTCACCAGGAGGCCGAGCACCATCCCGTACAGCGAGATTCCCCACCCGAGATAGGTCTCGGCGAAGAGGGGCACGCCGGCGACGACGGTCTCGGGCAGGAAGTTGAACGCGAGGTAGACCGCCTGTGGAACGAGCACGCCGGCGTACATCCCCGCGGTGGTGGTCTTCCGCCAGTAGAGCGCGACGATGACGGCGGGGGTCAACTGCGCGAACCCGCCGAAGGCGAGGTCCCCGATGTCGACCAACAGCGAGCCGACGGTCGCCGCGCCGATGCCACCGCCTTCGGCCCAGATGCTCGCGGCGAGCGCGCCGACGGCGAAGACGACGACGCCGACGCGACCCAGCAGGTCCTCGCCGCGATCGGAGATGGTCTCGTCGACGAAGGGACGGTAGACGTCACGGGTGAAGTACGACGACCCCGACAGCAACATCGAATCCGAGGAGGACATCATGGCCGCGATGGCGCCCGCGATCACCAGGGCGGCGAACCACGCCGGCGTGTACTCGGCGAGGACGAGGGGCAGGACGCTCTCGCCGGCGCCGACGTTCGCCTCGATTCCCAGTCCGGCCGCCCACGTCCCGAGCAGGAACGCGGGGACGAACAGCAGGAGGACGAGGACGGGCCACAGCGTGAACGACCGCTTGAGCACCCGTTCGGAGGACGCGGCGAAAAACCGCTGGTTGATCTGCGGGAACATGGCCACGCCGAACGCGATGGAGATGGCGAACGTGAGCATGAACTGCGGGGTGTAGGCGCCACCGCCCAGGGCGAAGAAGCCGGGCACCTGTTCCTGGATACCCGCGTTGATCGTCGTGACGCCACCATCGACGGCGACCAGCACCCAGGCGAGGGCCAGCCACACCATCGAGAGCATGAAGACGCCCTGGAGCGTATCCGTCCAGGCGATACCGCGCATTCCGGCCAGGACCACGTAGACGATCATGAACCCGGTGATGAGGGTCGCCCCGGCCCAGAACGGGACGGTCCCCTCGGTCAACCCGGCGATAGCGGCGCCCGCGCCGATCTGCTGGAGCATCACGTACGGGAACAGCCAGAACAGCGAGACGACGGCGATCAGCCCCCTGAGTCCCAGCGACGCGAACCGGTCGCCGAGCATCTCGCCGAGGGTGACGTAGCCGTGGCGCTGGCCGAGCAACCACTGCTTGTAGCCCACGACGTACCAGAGGAGGGCGAAGATGATGCCGTCCATCAGCCCCATGACCAGGATCCACTCCGGCCCCAGCGCGTAGGCGTTGTCCGGGCCCCCGAAGAACGTGAACGCCGAGAGGAGCGTCGCGAAGACGGTGAACAGCAGGACCACGGTGCCGAAGGTACGACTCGCGAGGAAGTAGTCCTCCGCCGTCCGTTCGGTCACTCGGTAGGCGACGAGGCCGACCGCGAGTGCGACCAGCAGGTAGCCGACGATGATGCCAATCTCGAGTCCGGCAGTCACGGATGCCCACCTCGGAGGTCGCCCGAGCCGCTATCGTCTGGTGGATTCTCGACGATCCAGAGCCCCCACGCTCGTCGGGTGAACGAGCGAAAGACGACGGCGGCCAGGAGCATCCAGGCGATGTGCCACCAGAGCCAGACCGGGAGTCCGGCGATCACCCGACTCGACCCCCAGAGAAACCAGGGGATCGCCAGTGCCACCAACAGGGCGAAGGCGGTCGCCCACGCCACCGAACGGACGTTCATCGTTACGCGAAATATCGACGAAGTCCCAATAAGTGTTACCATTGACGTTCAAATTTGCTTATTGAAGAGATAATCTCTTCGAAGAGGGTCGTCGGTCGGCCGGTACCGTGACGTCGGTCTCCTGTCGGCGGTCCGTCGGTCGACCGACGCCGAACTCCCGCCACCGGTTCGAGTGCGGCTGCCCTACCCACCGCCCGGGCGCGTCGTCGTCCGTTCGTCTCGCGGTGACGACAGCTATTTCCGGCCGCCACCACCTAGTACGAAGGGATAGCTGACGATGGAGGACACTGCGAAATATCTCATCCACGCCGACTTCCTCGCCGACGGCGTCGTCGAGCGCAGCGACGTCGTGGGCGCGGTTTTCGGCCAGACGGAGGGCCTGCTCGGCGACGACCTCGACATCCGCGACCTCCAGCAGTCCTCGAAGCTGGGTCGCATCGACGTCGAGGTCCGCCACGAGAGCGGCCAGTCCGTCGGTGACATCACCATCGCCAGCAGCCTGGACCGCGTCGAGACGGCCACGCTGGCGGCCGCCCTGGAGGCCATCGAGCGCATCGGCCCCTCGCACGCCGCCGTCGAGGTCTCGCGTATCGAGGACGTCCGCGCGGCGAAGCGGCGTGCGGTCGTCGACCGGGCGAAGGAACTCCTCGCGACGGCCTTCGACGAAGGCGTCATGGACAGCGACGCCATCCTCGACGAGGTCCGCGAGAGCATCCGCGTCGAGGACATCACGGAGTACGCCGGCCTCCCGGCCGGGCCGAACGTCGAATCGAGCGACGCCATCGTCGTCGTGGAGGGCCGCTCGGACGTCCTCACCCTGCTGAAGTACGGCGTCAAGAACGCCATCGCCGTCGAGGGGACGAACGTCCCCGAGGCGGTGGCCGACCTGACACGGGGGAAGACCGTCACCGCGTTCCTCGACGGCGACCGTGGCGGCGACCTGATCCGCCGCGAACTCGCGCAGGTGGGCGACCTCGATTACGTCGCCGTCGCCCCGGAGGGGAGATCCGTCGAGGACCTCTCCCGAGCCGAGGTCGACGTGGCCCTCCGGAACAAGGTCACGGCGGAACGATACGCCGAGGCCGACAACGAAGCGGCGGCGACCGACGGGAGTGCGACGCCGGCCCCGCCAGTCGACGATTCACAGTCCGACGCCCAGACCGTCGCTCCTGGTGGCGATACGGGCACCGTTCCCGCCGAGGACTCGGTCGACGAAGCCACGGACGAGCCCGTGGCGGCGTCGGCAGGTGACACAGAAGACGGGACGTCCGAGCCCTCCGCAACGGCCGAAGACACGCCAGTGGGGCCGTCTGAACCCCCAACGGACGTCGGTGGCACCCTCGGCGACCACGTCGCCGCGGTGATGGGCTCGGGTCGCGCCCGGCTCCTCGACGACGCGATGGACGTCATCGACGAGGTGGCGGCCGGGGCGGCCTTCGAGACGCTCCGGGACGCCGAGACCGTTCCGCGGGCAGTGGTCCTCGACGGCGAGGTCGCACAGCGGCTCGTCGACGTCGCGGCCCAGCGCGGGGTCAGGGAGGTCGTGGGCAGCGAGCGAGGATCGTTCGTCAAACAACCGACGAGCGTGCGGGTTCGGACCGCTGCCGAGGTCACCGCCTGACGGGTTCTCAGGCGAACGCGAGCAGGTAGAAGAGGCCACCAGCGATGCCACCCACGCTCGTGGCGATGAAGTTCACCGCCTGATTCCCGACGACGGACCCTTCGATGGTGGCGCCGACGACGCTGTCGGCCGTCATGCCCACGAACCCGGCCGCGATCACCACGAGGCCGAACGCCGGCGGGTAGTCGAACAGCCAGATGGTCATGGCGGCGATGACCGCCGCTCCCGCGAGGCCGGCGAGTTCACCCTGCCAGGTGATGGCGCCGTCGGTGCCCGGTTCGACCCGTCGCAGGGTCGTCACGAGACGCGGGTTATCGTAGAGCCCACCGATCTCGCTGGACAAGGTGTCGGCGAGAGCGGTGGCGACGCTACCGGTGAACGCGAGTGCGAACGCCGCTCCCGGCAGGGGTAGGCGGGCGTGCGCCGCGAACAGGAGGAGCGCGACGAGTGCGGCCAGCGAGTTCCCGAGCACGTTTCCGGTCCCCCGCGCTCCCTCGTTTGGTTCGGCGACGCCCCGCTCGAGTTTCTCCTCGTAGCGGTACTTCGTCGCCAGTCCGCCGATGGCGAAGAAGGCGATGAGGACCGCGAACCAGCCGTAGCCGCCGAGGACGACGGCGAGCAGTGCGAGGAACACGCCGGTGAGCATCCCCGGGATGGAGGCCGTCTCGAGGGCGTAGGAGAGGTAGCCGAACACGACGGCGATGGCCATCGCGACGACGATCCGTTCCCAGCCCACTGCGACGGTCAGGTCGGCGAACAGCCAGAGCGAGAGCGCGATGAGCACGAGCACGAGGGGGTCGTCGCGCCGGGTGAACATCGAGCGCAGGAGCGCCCCGAGCAGCGCGGCACTCGAGGCGACGAAGAGGAAATCGGGAAAGGCGCTCGTCGAGAAGACGCCGAGGATGGTGCTGCTGGCGACCTGGCCAGCGAAGGCGGCGGTCCCCCCGAGGATCACGAAACCGGCGACGCCGGCGACGGCCGATTGGCGCACCTCCAGGACGGCCCGCCGCCCCAGGTCGCCGAAGCCCACGGTGAGCATCGTCGCGACGAACACCGTGACGGGGAGGTCGAACGTCGGGAGCAACAGCGCGAGTCCGGCGCCGGTGAGACTGAAGGCGATGAGCGTGTACAGCGTGTCCTCGGCGCGGTCCCGGTGTGTGGCGAACGCGTCGAAGAGTTTCCCCTTCGAGACGAGCGAAGCGCCGATGGCAACGGCGACGAACGGCACCGCTGTGTACTCCCCGAGCACCCCGGACGCGAGTGACAGCAGCGAGACGAGGGAGAACGCCGCTGTTCGGCGTAACGGACGAGTCACGTACCGACGCCTTTCGCCGTACGGCACTTAAGGGTCCCGGACCCAGACCGCTGCCAGGCGGCGTGTCAGCGCCGTCCGGTCGTTTTAGGGGGCCGCGGCCCCCACGCCCAATCGTGGGACTGTACGAACGCTACCTCGCCCTCCGCCTCCGTCGCACGCCAGGGGACCCACCGTCGCACGTCGCCCTGGTCATCACCGAACGCGACCTCCTCGAACAGGGAGCCTACGAGACGCTGGAACGGTTCGTCTCCTGGTCGTTCGAGTACGGCGCCGGGCGGGTCACCATCTACGTCAGCGTCCTCGACGAGGCGGTCGTCGACACCCTCGAACGGGAACTCGGCCGGTTGTCCTTCCCGCGACCGGTCGCCATCCGCAGGCCGTCCGATACCGAACCCGCGACCGAACCGATCCAGATCAGTCTCGGTCTGGGCGGCAAACACGAGTTTGCCATGGCGGTCCGCCGCATCGCCGAGGACGTCGAGGCGGGCGCACTGGATGCGGACGACGTCGACGAAACGGAGATAGAGCAACGACTGGTCTTCCCCGAGGAACCCGACCTCGTCATCAAGACCGGGGAGGAGCGCCTCTCGGATTTCATGATCTGGCAGTCGGTGTACTCCGAACTCTACTTCACCGACGTCAACTGGCGGGACTTCCGCGAACGGGACTTCATCCGGGCGGTCCAGGCGTTCCAGAATCGACAGCGGCGGTTCGGCCGATAGGCAGGGAAAGCGGGCCGTCAGTCCACCGGCCGTTCGTCCATCCCTTCGTCCTCGATGGATTCCGGCAGGTGGTCCCGAAGCCGGTCGAGGACCCGTCGTGCCTCCTTGACCTCGCCCCCGAGCGCCCGGACGAGCGCCAGGGCCCGTTTCGCGCGAGTCTGCCGCCAGGACGCCTCGCGCGCCTCGTAGGTGCGGATGGCGCGGAGGAAGTCGATCTTCGAGAACTCCGGCCAGTAGGGGGTACAGAAGAACGCCGCGGCCTCGTTGCCGTTGGCGTGCCAGGGCAGGAAGTTGCTCGTCCGCTCGTCGCCCCCGGTCCGGACGATGAGGTCCACGTCGCGGACGGTCCCGTCGTACAGCCGATCCTCGACGGTCGCGGCGGTCACGTCTCCGGGGTCGAGGTCGCCCCGTTCGACGGCGGCGGCGACCTCACGCGTCGCACCGAGGAGTTCGGTCCGGCCGCCGTACGCGAGGGCGACGTTGAGGGTGAACGCGTCGTAGTCCCCGGTCCGGTGCTCCGCGTATTCGACCGCCTCCTGGACCCGGTCGGGGAGTCGCTCGGTGTCGCCGATGGCCCGGACCCGCACACCGTCCTCGTGGACCCGGTCGGCGTCCGCGAACTCGTAGAGTTTCTCCTCGAGCAGGTCGAAGAGGTGTTCGCGCTCTACTCGTGGCCGTTCGAAGTTCTCCGTCGAGAAGGCGTACAGCGTGAGTTCGTCGACGCCGAGTTCCGAACACCAGTCGAGGACTCGTTCGGTGGTCTGTGCGCCGGCACGGTGACCATCGGTGGCGTCGCTCCCCCGGTTTCGTGCGTACCGACGGTTGCCGTCCTGGATGACGGCGACGTGGGAGGGCGCGCCGGTGATCTCGTATCGGAGGACCCGTTCGTAGACGGACCTGAACTGGGCTCGAAGCCACTGCCGCATCGTGTCAGCGTACGCCGCTATCTGGCAAGAGTGTTCCCCTGTCGGCGCCGGCCCGTCACGACCGTAGTTGGTAAACGGCCCCGGGTAGTACGCCGTTTCATGACCGATGCGGCCAACGCGGATCTCTACGAGGAAGCGGTAGCGCTGCTGGAACCGGGCGAGGTCGCGCTCCACGGCGCGGTCGTCCACACGGACATCCCCCAGTCCGACGAACCGGCCATGAGCGAGGCCACCCGCCAGATCGGCGAGGCCATCGCTGGGACCGTCGCCGAGGCGGACACCTACGTCTACGCCGGCGAGGACGACCCTCGCTTCGCGGCCAGCCAGTTCCAGGGTCGCCGACTGGCGGACGACGAGTTCGTCTGGGAGTGCCAGCAACTCCTGCGGGACGGTCACTTCGATCTGGTCTTCTACTGGAAGGCGACCGACGATCACGACGCGATCGTCGAGGACATCGCCGACCTCGGCTACGAGACCGTCGCGGTCACCGAAGAGGGCTACGAGGACTGAACCTGGCGGCTCCGTTTCGGTGTGTCCGCCGTCACCGCCGACGGGCGGGCGTTTCCGTCTCCGCAGACCGTTGCAGCTGATTTAAGCGTTTCTTAGACCCGATATCGTGCGTGTTCGATCCCCCGGATGCCGCGCAGTCTCTCGATGCTGGCGTCCGGTGGGACGGCGATCGTGGCTCGTGAGCCTGTGATACGACGGTCGAGCCGTCGCCGGCAATCTCGTTATTACAATCAGGATTGGTGGCCACGAGTACGGCTGGAGTACGAACATGAAACTCTACAAACGACGGACCTTCCTGAAAACGGTCGGTGGAACCGGTGCACTTCTCGCAGTCGGGACCGGATCGGCAGTGGCACGTGGCCCGCCGTCGGACAGTCCCGGCCGACAACGGCAGGGCGCAAGTGCCGAGGACACGATATACGACATCGCGGCCGGGAACGACGCCTTCTCCATTCTGGTCGCCGCCCTCGAAGAGACGGGCCTCGACGGAGTCCTCGACGGCAACGGCCAGTACACCGTCTTCGCACCGACGAATGCCGCGTTCGCGGCGCTGCTCGACGACCTCGAGATCTCCGCGGATGAACTGCTCGCCCGGGACGACCTGAAAGAAATCCTCCTGTACCACGTGACGAACGGCCGTCGGTACTCGCCATCGGTCGTCAACGCACCGAAAATCAGGATGCTGAACGAGCAAACCGTTACTGTGGACGGGACCGTGCTCAACGGGGACGTGAACCTCATTACCGACCTCGTCGACATCGAGGCATCGAACGGTGTGATTCACGCCATCGACGGCGTCCTGTTGCCCTGAGCCACTCGCGGATTTTTGCCGGTGACGGCCGATGGGTGCGCCACCGATGGCTGGTTTGAGCACCTGATCGAATATGTTCGGCCGAAAACTCGAGGTAATGGAACGGTAACGGGTTTCACCAGCAACCGTGTTCCCCCGAAATATGCCGTTGCGGCGGGCGTTGGCAGAGACACTGCTCCCTTCGGAAGACTTTACGTCCGGGGGAGAATAGCTTCAAAGCGAACCGTGTCGAAACAGGGTGGGACCTACACATCGTGAACCGACATTCGACGGTCGTGACCGGCGCCCGAGTGACCCACGACGACGCCAGGGTCTGTGACCTCGAGTCGGTCCGACGCGAGTCCGAACGCGACCTCCTCGCCGAACTACGCACGGAGTCGGCGGTCGAGGAGGCGTTCGCCCTCCAGACATGTCACCGAGTGGAAGTGTACGTCGTGACCGGCGCTGTAGCGGCCGGCGAGGCGGCACTAACTGCCGTCGGCTTCGGTGCCGAGGACGCACACCGCATGGACCACGAGGAGAGCATCCGCCACCTCATGCGCGTCGCTGCCGGTCTCGAATCGGTCGTCGTCGGCGAGGATCAGATCATCGGGCAGGTGAGGGACGCCTACGAGAACGCCGAATCCGCCGGTGCCATCGGGACGGTCCTCGGCGAAGCCATCCCGAAGGCCATCCGCGTCGGCGAACGCGCCCGGACGGAGACGAAGATCAACGAGGGCGTCGTCTCCCTCGGGTCCGCCGCCGTCCATTTGGCCGACCGCGAGGTCGGCATCGAGGACGCCACCGCGACCGTCGTGGGCAGCGGCGAGATGGGGACGTTGACCAGCCTGGCACTCGACAGGAGCGACGTCGGCAGCCTGTACGTGGCCAACCGGACCCCGGAACGGGCCCGGAACATCGTCGACGTCCACGACGTGGACGCGGCGGTGCTCGGCCTCGGCGACCTCCCGGATCACCTGCCAGAGACCGACGTTCTGGTGGCCGCCACGGGGGCGCAGACGCCGGTGGTCGACGCCGAGTGGCTCGCGAACGCGGGCGAGGTCTACTGCATCGACCTCGGCCAACCGCGAGACGTCGCCCCGGGCGCGAGTGACCTCCCCGGGGTAACTCTCAGAAACCTCGACGACCTCGACGAGGTGACCGAACGGACCAGAGCCCAGCGGGCGGCCGCCGCCGAGGCCGTCGAGGACATCATCGACGAGGAGTTCGACCGCCTCGTCGAGCAGTTCAAACGCAAGCGTGCCGACGACGTCATCGCCGCCATGTACGACGGTGCCGACCGCATCAGACGTCGCGAGTTCCAGACCGCGCTGGCGAAACTAGACGACAGGGGGACGGTGACCGACGAACAGCGCCAGGTCGTCGAGGCGTTCGGAGAAGCGCTCGTCTCGCAGTTGCTCTCGGCGCCGACGCGGGCGTTGCGCGACGCGGCCGAGGCGGACGACTGGTCGACCATCGCGACGGCCATCCGGCTGTTCGATCCCGAATTCGAGGACGAGGACGGCCTCGCGAGCGAGTTCCTCGCCGGGCCGCGCACCGAGGACACCGCGGTGTCGGTGGACGGCGGCGACGCCGACGACTAGCCCGTCCACCGTCCGGGATCCCGCCGAATAGCCCGCATACTTTTTTACTGGCCAACATATGTGGGGATATGGTAGAGATACTCGACGACGACGAGATCGAATCGAAGATCCCGAACGGGTGGGAACACGACGGTGACGAGATCGCTCGGACCTACGAGTTCGAGGACTATCTGGTCGGGATGTCCTTCGCGGTCGAGGTGGCCGAACTCGCCGAAGAGGAGGCCCACCATCCGGAGATGACCATCGGGTACGAGACCGTCGAGGTACGCTACACCACCCACGAACACGGGGGAATAACCGAACGCGACATCAACATGGCCGGACTGACCGACGAACTTCGGTGATGGGGGCGCGGTATCGGTTCGCGGTCACGTTTCGTCTGGACCCGGCCCGCGACCTCTCGCTCGATCCCGATTCCTTCGAGACGAGCATGGTGCGGGCGGCAGACGAGCCTGGCGAACCGGGATGGCGATTCTTCCGGGACAACCTCTGGCGGGGCGAACTCGCCGACCCGGAGCACTTCGAAGCGCTGACCGAGGCGGCGCTCGGCGTGACGGTCCTCTCGGTCGAATACCGGGCGTTCGAGACGGACGAGGCGTATCGACTGGCCCTCAAGGAGGCCATCGAGGACGACCTCCCCTCGTTCAAGGACGACTCCGTCGACGGGGTCCTCAACAAGTACTTCGGCAGTACCATCGAGGTCCGATAGGCCGCGGACTGGCGGTCACGTTCGGTACGCCGCCCCCCAAACGCTCTTGTGGTCGAACCGCCTACCTGCCGACTCGATGGATCCCCGTTCGTACGACGTCTGGCTCCTCGACCTCGACGGGACCCTCGTCGACACCGAGTGGTCGTACACCCGCGAGGTCTTCGACCGGGTCGGCGACGAACTGGGTCGCTCCTTTTCCGATCGCGAGGCGGAGCTCCTCTGGCACGGTCTCGGCGGAACCCGCAACGGCTATCTCCGCCAGTGGGGCGTCGACGTCGACGCGTTCTGGTCGACGTTCCACGCCCTCGAGGATCCCGAAGCGAGAGCGGACGCCACCTACCTCCACGACGACGCGACGTTCGTCGGCGACCTCGACGCCCCGGTCGGCGTCGTCACCCACTCGCAGCCCTTCCTGGCGGGCCCGGTGATCGATGCCCTCGACATCCGCGACTGGTTCGACGTGGTCGTCTCCTGCTCGGACGAGATCGGGTGGAAGCCCGACCCACGACCGGTTGAACTCGCGCTCGACCGCCTCGAGGTGGACGTCGCGGACGCGACGGGCGTCCTCGCCGGCGACGGCGCAAGCGACATCGGCGCGGCCTGGAACGCCGGTCTCGACGGGATTCACGTCGAACGGCACGGCTACGACCACCGGGGCCACTGCGTGCTCGGCGACCATCGCGTCCGCTCGTTCGACGAGTTGTGGCCGAGCGGCGCGGCGGACTGATCGCCGCCCGTTCAGCGCTCGAATCCCGGCAGCGACTCGACGATCTCCCCCAGGTCGTCCGTCAGTGCCCGTTCGAGCTCTCGAACACCGGGCTTCTCCCGGCGATCCGGGGCGACGAACACCCGCACTGGCTGGTCGCCCACCGGGACGAACCCGAGTCCGAGGCCTTCGGCCGTGGACCGCAACCCGAGTCCCACGTCGACCGTTCCACTGGCGACCGAACGAGCGGGACTCTCGTGTGCACGAACCGTGCGTTCGTAGCCCGTTATCTCGCTCGCGAGCTCGTGGCGACTCGCGTCCCGCTCCTCGGCGAGTGCGTCGAGCGTCGCGTCGAGGTCGGCGCGGAGCCCGGAGTTCGTCCCGCGATTCACGAACCGTAGGTCCTCGTCGACCAGCGACTCGACGCCCTGGACTGCGGCTGGATTGCCCGCGGGGACGACGAGCCCCCATTCGCGTTCCCACCTGGCTATCTCCGTCGCATCGGGCGTCGTGGAGAGCGGCCCGGCGGCGACCGCGACGTCTGGAATCCCGTCTCGCAGGCGCCGGAGCCCCTCTCTCGTGCCTTCGGCCAGATACCGGGGCGTGCGGACCGCATCGAGGAGACGGGCCAGGGCCGGGTCGTCCTCGCCCACGCCCAGGACGCGGGGAGCGCGAACGTCGGGCGAGAACAGCGTTACCGTTACCGCTTCGCCCTCGGCCAGGTATTCGGTGTCGGCGTCGACCTCGACGAACCCGTCGGCCTCGACGAGGCTCGTGGTCGCCCCACTCCCCTTGTCCACGGGGTAGACGAGTCGGTCGCCGGCACCGTTTTCGACGAGGCCGACCGGGAGCATACGGGTTCGGCCCTCGGCGTAGCGCTCTCTGACCGCCATCGTCCCCTCGACGCTCGCCGTCTGTGGTTCGGGGCGGCCGGCGGCCTCGCGGATGGCCGGTGCGACGAAGGTCCGGAAGATGGTCAGCGCCGAGACGGGGAAGCCGGGCAATCCGACGTACGCCGAATCGTCGAGGCGACCGACCAGCATCGGCTTCCCGGGTTTGACGGTCACGCCGTGGAGCAGCAACTCGCCACGCTCCTCGATGACGCGGTAGATGACGTCGACCGCGCTCGCGCTCGTCGACCCGGAGGAGAGGACCAGATCGCATTCGTCGGCAGCCTCGCGGAGGACTCGTTCCATCTCCTCGCGTTCGTCCTCGGCGTGCGGGTAGATCCTCGGCTCACCGCCCGCCTCGGCGACCGCCGTGGCGATGGTGTAACTGTTTACGTCGTAGATCTGGCCCGCCTCGTGGTGCAGCGACTCGCCCGGTCGGACGAGTTCGTCGCCCGTCGAGATGATGCCGACGGTCGGTTCTCCTCTCACCGGGACGTCGTCGACGCCGAGTGCAGAGAGGAGGCCGATCTCCCGAGCCGTCAGGACGGTCCCTGGCCCGAGTCCACGCTCACCCGCGGCGATGTCGGCACCGGCTTCCATGACGGCATCGCCGGGAGCGATGGAAGTGCCGACGAGGACCGACTCGTCTGTCTCCTCCGTTCGTTCGACCATCACCACGGCGTCCGCCCCGTCCGGCATGACGGCACCGGTGGAGATCTCGGCGGCCTCACCCGGTCCGACGACCACCTCGGGCGGCGTTCCCGCGTGGACCTCGCCGACGATGTCGAGTTCGGCGGGATCGGTCTCCTCGGCACCGAACGTGTCCCGCGCTCGAACCGCGTAGCCGTCCTTTCCAGCCCTGGCGAATCCCGGCACGTCGATCGTCGCATCGACCCGCTCGGCGAGGACCCGTCCACCGGCCTCCTCGAGCGGGACCGTCTCGGTTCCGGGATCGAGGTCCAGCTCACCGACGACCGCGTGGGCCTGGTCGAGACTCGCGAGGTCGCGGAACTCGCGTCGCGTCATACCATGGCCTCCCACCGTTCGACGACGACCTCGCTATCGGTCGGGTATCCTTCCGTGGATTCGGGCACCTGGACCCAGCCGTCTGCCAGCGCCACCGTCGAGAGCACCCCGGCGCCGCTCGCACTCACCGGGGTGGCGACCCATCCGTCGGCGTCGCGTTCCAGGGTCACTCGGGCGAAGGTGCGAATGCCCGGTTCGCTTCGTACCTTCCCATCGAGGCGGGCGGAGACGGTCGGGGGATCGATCCGTTCGGTGCCGAGCGCCCACTTCACGGCCGGCCGCAGGAACTGCATGGCGTTGACGATACAGGAGACCGGATACCCCGGCAGGAGGATGATGGGGGTCGATTCGACCGCGCCGATGGCGACCGGATGGCCCGGCTTGAGCGCCACTCCGTGGACCACCACCTCGCCGAGGTCGTCGACGACGTCGACGGTGAGGTCCCGTTCACCGACCGAGGACCCGCCCGTGGTGACGATGATGTCCGCATCGAGGTCGCGTTCCAGTGCCGCGCGGAGTCGGTCCTCGTCGTCGGTCACGACGTCGCGGTACCGCGTCGTGCCGCCCCACCGTTCGACGAGTCGGCTCACCGTCAGGCCGTTCGTCTCGATCACTTCGCCGGGCCCCGGGTCGGTCTGCACGACCTCCTCGCCGGTGGGGATGACGGACACGTCGGGGCGCGCTCGCACCGCCACCTCGCGGACGTCGACGGATTTGAGCAACCCCAGATCGGAGGGGCGCAACTGGTGGCCCGGGTCGTAGAGGTGGGTACCGGCTTCGACGTCCTCGCCGACCGGTCCCACGTTCTCGCCCTCGGCGACCGCGTCGTAGACCTCCAGGTCGTCGCCGACCGCTTCAACGTGTTCGACCATCACGACCGCGTCGGCACCGTCGGGCAGTTCGCTTCCCGTATGCACTCTCACTGCCGTGCCCGGGTCGACGGTCTCGTCGTCGGTGCGGAGCAGTTCCGGCGACCGATCGCTGGCCCCGAACGTGTCCGTGGCACGCACGGCGAACCCGTCCATCGCTGCCCGTGGATACCCCGGGACGTTCGTCTGGGCGGTCACCGGTTCGGCCAACACCCGTCCGTCCGCCCCGACGAGTGGCACGCGTTCGGTCCCGTCGACCATCTCGACGAGCGATTCGAGGGTGGCTCTGGCCTCCTCGACGCGGGTTCGATGTTTGAATCCCGCGTGTCGTCGATCCCCATGTTCTGTCATGGGAGGGTCTTGGTGACCGCGCGAGAAAAATGCGCGGAACCTGTCCCCGCCGTGCCGGATAATTCGGCTTAATTCGGCTAAAGTATCTGCAATCGGGGGCCACGGTCGCCCCCATTCTTTACGGTCCCTCCGTTTTGGTCATACGTCGACTGCGCCCCCGGCCCACCCCGGTCACCGGCCAGCTGCCACGACTGGCCGTCGACCCAACGGGGGTATCGCGGTCGGCACGATCGACCAGTTCGATCAGCTAGGAGACGGGGCACTCCCCTGGGGAAGGGGGATAGTGCGTGGCGGTGTTCCGACCACCGCCTTTTTCGCCTTAGGTGACATAGTAGCTGCCATGACCGGACTCGGCGACGCAGTAGCTTCAGTACCGGAGGGGGTCTTCGCGGACCTCCTGGAATCCGACGACGCCTACCTCCTGGTGTTCGACCTCCCCGGCGTCGAGGCCGAGGGTCTCGATCTGACCGTCCAGGGCAACCGCCTCACCATCGAGGCCATCCGGGAGAAGGCGGTCCCCGACGACTTCTGGTTCCGAGAGGAAGAGCGTGCGCTCTATCTGGACGCGGACCTCCCGCTCCCACCGGACGCGGCCGGGAACCAGGCTTCGGCCACCCTCGATGCCGGCGTCCTGGAGGTCACGCTGCCCAAAGTGTCCGGACGGAAGACACGCGTGCCGATAGAGGGATAACGCGTGGTCGCCGTCCGTGCCTATCGTCGATTCGTCCTCGTCGCCTGGCAGTTCTTCCCGCTGGTCCTGAGTTACCTCCGTGACAGGCACCGATTCCTCCTGTTCGGTCGGCGCCGCCGTGTCACGTCCGAGATGCGGGTCGAACGTGCACAGACGCTCCTGGAGTCGTTGCTCACCCTGGGGCCGACGTTCATCAAACTCGGCCAGTTGCTCTCGACTCGCCCCGACGTGCTTCCGCCGGAGTACATCGACGTCTTCTCGCAGTTACAGGACCGGGTCCCGCCAGCCGACTGGGCGGACGCCCGGACCGTCGTCGAAGACGAACTCGGTCCCGTCGACGAGCACTTCGAGGAGTTCGACACGGAGCCCATCAGCGGGGCGAGTCTCGGCCAGGTGTATCGCGCCCGCACCGACGGTCGCGACGTCGCTGTGAAGGTGCGCCGTCCGGGTATCGAGGACCTGGTCGAGGCCGACCTGACCGCCATCCGCTGGACGCTGCCGATCATCATCTACTTCGTCGACGACGCGCGTGCGTTCTCGCTCGGGAACCTCGCCGACGAGTTCGGGAAGACGATCCGCGAGGAGATGGACTACGATCGCGAGGCGTCGATGCTGGAGGAGATCAAGGGGAACTTCGCCGACGACCCGATGATCCTCATTCCGTCGGTCGTCCACTCCCATTCCGGTCCACGGGTGCTCACGATGGAGTACGTGGGTGGGACGAAGATCACGGAGGTCGAGGAACTCGACGCGCAGGGCGTGGACCGTTCGGCAGTCGCCGAACGGCTCACGCGAGCGTACCTGAAGATGATCACCCAGGATGGTGTGTACCACGCCGATCCACACCCCGGCAACCTCGCGGTGAAACGCGACGGCCGGATCGTCTTCTACGACTTCGGGATGAGCGGGCGGGTCGACTCGTTCGTCCAGGAGAAGATCATCGAGTTCTACCTCGCGGTCGCCCGCCGCGACATCGACGAGATCCTCGACATCCTGGTCGCGATGGGCACCCTCTCTCCGGACGCCGACCGGGCGACCATGGCCGAGGTGATGGACCTCGCCATCCAGGACGCCCGGGGGGAGGACATCGAGACCTGGCGGGTCCAGCAGATCATCGGCAAGGTCGAGGACACCATCTACGAGTTCCCGCTCCGATTGCCCTCGAACCTCGCGCTGGTGATGCGCGTCGCGACCGTCGTCGAGGGGGTCTGTCTCTCCCTCGACTCGGACTTCGACTTCATCGCGGTGGCCTCCGATTTCCTCACCGAACGCGGGTATCGCGAGGAATCGATCCGGGCGGTCCTCGAGGACGCGGGCGACGACGTCAGGGATGCGGCCAGGGCCGCCGTCGCCATCCCGCCGAAACTGGACCGATCGCTCGATACGCTCCATCGGGAGGACCTCTTCGTCCGCGCCGGTATCGAGGACCGAAGCGGTGCGCTCGACCGACTGGCCAGACGGGTCGTCTACGGCGCACTCACCGGCGCGGGGGTCGTCTCGACGACGCTCCTCTACGCCGTCGGCGAGATGCTGGTGGCCGGTGGCGCCGCCCTGGCGACCGGCGTCGTCGCCGTCCTCACGTGGCAGTCGTTCCGCGAACGGCGCGGCATCAGGACCGCGCCACAGGTCACCGAGCAGTACCTCGACCAGCGAAAGCGCTACCGCGAGTAGCCCCTTTTTGGTGTCGGCGGCCGTCTCGCCGGCATGGACATCGCGCCCTTCGAACTCGAACGGTGGTTCGCCGAGTACGAACACGAGGCCGACCTGATGCTCGCGGAGTCGGGGATCCGGAGCCTCGACGCCGACCGGTTCGACCTCGACCCGGGGTCGCTGGGATACGTCATCCCCACGAACGGTGATCCCGAGTTCCGGGCCGCGGTGGGCGAGCGATACGGGCGGGGCCCCGAGGAGGTGCTGTTCACGGTCGGGACCCAGGAGGCCAACTTCCTGGCCTTCCAGGCGCTCATGGACGAGGACGACCACGCGGTCGTCGTCACCCCGACCTACCAGGCCCTCCACGCCGTTCCGTCGGCCATCGGCGAGGTGACGCGAGTCGGCCTCCAACCGCCCGAGTGGACCCTCGACGTCGATGCCGTCGCCGAGGCCGTTCGCCCCGAGACCCGGGTCGTCGTACTCAACAATCCGAACAACCCGACCGGCCGGTACCATTCCCAGGAGACCGTCGAGGCGCTGTACGACGTCGCCGCCGACAACGAGGCCTTCCTCCTCGTCGACGAGGTCTACCGCCTCCTGGCCGAGGACCCCCTCCCGCCGGCCGCGACCCTGGGCGAGTGGGCGCTCAGCACGGCGAGCGTGACGAAAGCCTACGGACTCGCCGGCGTCAGGTTCGGGTGGCTGGTCGGTGACCAGTCGGTCGTCGACCGCGCCTGGGAGTGGAAAGATTACACGACCATCTCGCCGACGAAGATCGGCCAGCACGTCGCTCGCCAGGCCCTCGGGGACCAGGAGGACGCGATCCTGGCCGAGAACCGGGAACTCGCGGCACGGAACCGGGAGATGGTCCGCGAGTTCGTCGACGAACGGGGTCTCGAGTGGTACGACCCGGTCGGCGTGAACGGCTTCGTCACCGTGCCGGACGGGTTCGAGGGCTCGACGGCGTTCTGTCGCCAGTTCGTCGAGGAGGAATCCGTGGTGCTCGCACCGGGGGCGCTCTTCGGGCACGACGACTACTTCCGCATCGGCTTCGGGTTGCCGACCGCCGACCTCGAGGCGGGACTCGCTCGCCTCGAAACCTTCCTGGACCGGCGCAGGTAGCCCGGAGACCCCCGCTCGGGGCGGCGCCGTTCCAAACCACTTATAGCCGGTAAACGAGAATCCCGCGGTATGCCGAAAGAACAGAAAGAAGTTCGCGATCTCCAGGAAGGAAACTACCTGATGATGGATGACGCGCCCTGCAAGATCACCGCCTACAGCACGGCGAAGCCGGGCAAACACGGCAGCGCCAAGGCCCGTATCGAGGGCAAGGGCGTCTTCGACGACAAGAAGCGCTCGCTCTCCCAGCCGGTCGACGCCAAGATCTGGGTCCCGATGATCGACCGGAAGGGCGGTCAGGTCGTCAACGTCGATGGCAACGACGCGCAGATCATGGACCTCGACACCTACGAGACGTTCACGATGCGCATCCCCGAGGGCGTCTCCCTCGCGGCCGACGACGAGATCGAGTACCTCGAGTACGAGGGCCAGCGGAAGATCGTCGACTGAGATGTTCCCCGGCGCGAACACCGAGCGCGACGCGGCGGACTACGTCGTGGTCGGCGCGCCACTCGACGTTTCTACCACGTTCCAGCCGGGCACCCGGTTCGGCCCGGACCGAATCCGACGGTTCGCGGAGACCTTCGACGACTACGACCGGCGCACGGACCAGTTTTTCACCGACCTCGCGGTTCACGACCACGGCGACGTCCACGCCTGGGACGACGCGGCCGAGTACCTCGAGTACGTCCAGGGCGTGCTCACGGACGTCGTCCGAGACGACGCCGTCCCACTCCTGCTCGGCGGCGAACACACCGTCTCGAAGGCCGGCGTCGAGGCCGTCTCCCCGGACGTCTTCGTCACCCTCGACGCCCACCTCGACCTCCGGAGCGACTACGCCGGCAACGAGTTGAGCCACGCGACGGTCACCCGGCACGCACTCGAGACCGCCGATCGGGCCGTCGTCCTCGGTGCCAGAACCGGCAGCGAGGCGGAGTGGAACCGGGCGGCAGAGTCGGACGTCACGGTCGTCGCGCCGGCGGACGTCTCGGACTGGCAACCGGCGTTCGACGCGGCTGCCGACGTCTACCTGAGCGTCGACATCGACGGAGCCGACCCGGGGTTCGCGCCCGGAACGGGGACGATGGAGCCGTTCGGACTCACCCCCCGCGAGATGCGCGACGTCGTCCGGGCGGTCGCCCCCCAGGTGACCGGCTTCGACGTCGTCGAGGTCAACGACCGGGACGACGGGCAGGCCGCGTCGCTCGGGGCGAAGCTTCTCAGGACCGCGGTCTACGAGCACGCCGCCAGTCAGTGAGCACCGGCCGCCATCGGGAGCTGGCGCGGACCGCGAAGCCGGTGGCGTTCTCGCACGAGGCGCGTTTCGGTGGCCCGTCCCACGGGAGTTTATATGGGATGGCCGGCCCAATCGGAGACATGGACTGCACAGCCTTCGTCTCTCGGCTCGACGAGTCGCTTCGAACGGGGGCGTTCGCCGACCTGGACGCCAGCGCCAACGGTCTCCAGGTGGGTCGCTCGAGCGATTCCGTCGAGCGGGTCGCCTTCGCGGTGGACGCGGCCGTCGAGCCCATCGAGGCGGCGATCGACTGGGGCGCCGACGTGCTGGTCGTCCACCACGGCCTCTCGTGGGACGGCATCGACCGGGTCACCGGCCGGGAGTACGATAGACTCTCGCGACTGATCGAGGCCGACGTCGGTCTCTACGTCTCCCACCTGCCACTCGACGCCCACCAGGACATCGGCAACGCCGCCGGCATCGCCGACGTCCTCTCACTGACCGACCGCGAACAGTTCGGCGAACTCGGCCCCGAATTCGTCGGACAACGGGGTGTCTTCGAGGACCCGCGCTCGACCCAGACCGTGCACGGGAAACTCGAGGAAGCCCTCGACCACGGCGGCGAAGGGGTGCAGGTCCTCGACTTCGGTCCGGACCTGCTCGAGTCGGCGGCCATCGTCACCGGGAGTGGCGCCGACTGGTTCGACGAGGCGGTTGCGGCCGGTGTCGACGCGTTCGTGACCGGCGAGGGAAAGGGCCAACTCTACCACCAGGCGAAGGAGTCGGAGGTGACGGTCTTCCTGGGTGGCCACTACGCCACGGAGACGTTCGGCGTGGCGTCGCTGGCCGACCAGGTCGCGGACTGGGGGCCCGAGACGACGGTCATCGACGCGCCGACCGGGCTCTGATCAGTACAGTTCGAAGCCGCCGGCGACGAGCAGCGGGACGACGAGCGTCGCCTCGGCCTGTACCTGGGTGTAGTTCGTCTCCGTCTCCTTGATCTTCCCCCACGAGACGGCCTCGCTGGGCGGGGCACCGGAGAGCGACCCGTCGCCCTCCATCCCGGTCGAGACGTAGACGGCGTAGTCCGCGCCGCCCCGGAAGAGGTTCGTCATGATGGCGTGGTGTTTCGGCACGCCCCCACCGAGGACGACGAGGCCGGTCTCGTCGGCGAGGAGTCCCTCCTCGATGAGTTTCTCGTAGTCCTGCAGGATCTCGATGCCCACGTCGTGGTCTGCGGCCTGGTTGTAGTAGTAGAGGAAGTTGCCGACCTCGGCGTCGGTCAACGCGGGACAGAAGACGGGCACGTCGTTGTCGGCGGCCTGTTTGAGGATGGAGTCCTCGTCGTCGAGCGTCTCGCCGAGTTCGGCGGCGAACTCGGTCGGGGTGCGGATGGACTCCTCGGCGAAGAACTCCGGGAAGAAGTCGTTGAGGTACGATTCGAGCCACACGTACCGGTCCGAGGGCACGAAGATGTTGCCGAGGCGGTTGATGCCGCGCTCGCGCATCGCGGCCTCGTCGACGTCCCACTCGCCCATCTTGAACGGTTTGGCCGTCTTGATGACGTCCTCGGTGATCGACCCGGAGGTGGTGATGAGCACGTCGACGTACCCCTCGCGCACGAGGGCGGCGACGGTCTCGCGAAGCCCCGAGGAGACGATGTTCGACGTGAGGGTGAGATAGACCGTCGCGTCGGCCTCGCGCATCTTCCGGACGATGTCGATGGCTTCGGCGAGGTGGCTCGCCTGGAAGCCGGTGGTCTCGTAGGCCGAGAGCATCGCCTCGAAGTCGAAGTCCCCACGGAAGTCGTAGCCGCGAACGTCGGCGGTGTCGAGGTCCTCCTCGGACCCCGGCACCACGTTCTCGCGCGTGTCGTCGCTCATATCGCACACACCGCGGTCGAGGAATAAGTGTTCACCACTTCGTCCCCGGGTGGGCCGCCGGGACTCCTCCCCCAAGGGTCCTGGCGAGGGCCGCCCGGTCTCCCCCGGGCCCGGGCGGCGGTGGTGGCGGGGCAGGGGGCTGCTGGGTACAGACTACCCGTTCCCCCAGTATCTCCAGACGTGGACATTCCTATTCAAGTCACTGCCATACGCACGCGAGGTCACTGTCGTGTTGGACGACGCCCGTCGTCGTCGACACGGGCTGTCGAACTCGACGAGCGTCGTCGGCCGTCTCGCCTCGCGTCGGATGGCGTCTATAGCGGCTTGGCCCGCTCGAGTTCTTCCTCGAATCGATTCTCGAGGACGTCGAGCAACGTCGGATTCGAGGTTTCCAGCAGGACGGACGGGAGTCCATCGTCGTCGGTGACCGTGAGGATGGCGTGGTCGTCGACGATCGCACAGGAGAAGGGGAATTCCTCGTCGAGGACGTACAGGTCCGCGACCGTCGCTTGTTCGAGCAGGAGTTCGCGGTACTCCGGTCGCGTCTCGATGGCCTCCTGGACGGTCCGGTCGATGACGATGGTTCGGTCGAGGTCTCCTTCCCTGGCGACCTCCGTTATCTTCTCCAGCAGCCCGACCGAGACGTACGTGAGGAGGACGTTTGCCCGCTCGGAGGCCTCCCGATAGCGGTCCTGGATGTACTCCACGGTGGCGAAGGGGATTGCCGGGTCCATCTCGATGACCATCGCGTCCTCGAAGGCGTCGGGACCCGCATAGCAGTCCTCCTTGGCTACGCTGGAGAAAAAGGGCCGGAGTTCCTCGACGAGTCTCGCTCGATCCGCGAAATCCTCGTAGCCGTCGAGGACGAATGCGCCACCCACGGACAGCGTTATCTCGCCGTCGCGCTCGTGGATCCATCCGCGTTCGTCGAA
>JBNJDE010000009.1:0-33148 GCA_051744605.1 Halobacteriota archaeon | reverse complement strand
AGTTTCGTCGTCAGCCGGCTCTTCGGTAGTCGTTTCGTTCTCTTCGACCTGCTGGACCTGGTCCGCGCCCGTTACCGCTGACGGGTCGTCGGCTGTCGCCGGTGCAGCCAGCACCGCGCCAGCTGTCATCCCAGCGGCGACGACCAGAACGGCGACGAACGCCACTGTCGCGCGACTAATTGTATTCGTGTCTCGTGTCATAGTGTAGGTACTCTGTGCTCGGAGTGTCGCGTGGTTGTCTCGCCAGTGCCGCGACGGAACATAGTGGCACGCCAGAGGGGATGAACGGGCGTGATTGTTCCACTACTGGACACGGACTTACTCGCTAGTAAGGTTGGATTTTCGAAACTATTACATGCGTACTATTGTAACAACTAACCCGGCCGTCGGTAGTATGCAGACGCTCATCGGCACCGGGCACCCGGTGAATATTTACGCCCTCGCAATTTTTCTTCGGACGACATGGACGGGTCTTCTGCCGACAGCATCGATTCGGAAACGAGTTCGGACCGATACGCACGAACATTCGAGTTCACAGAGACGCTCACACCGAGTGTCGCCATCGTCGAGGCCGTCTCGGACGTAACTGGCACTGACCCGAAATCCAGTCCACCGCTTCACGAGGTCGTGGATGCCGATGCGCTCGATGTGCTTCTCACGGAATCGAATTCGAATCCCGAAACCAGGCGGGTGACGTTCGAGTATCAGGGCCACGAGGTCACCATCGTCGGTGACGGAACCGTCTACGTTCGACCTGCCCAGGGAAACACGCGGTAATCGCTGCGGTTCGGTCGACCAACGTCACCGTGAGTACGCTCCGCGACGGAACGTCGACGAAATCTATTCCTCGTCCCGGCCCGTAGCGGACACCATGACAGAACCGGTGGCGTCCGAACCCCGGCTCACCAATCCGATCACGGTCGTCGGTGACCGGTCGGTCCGCGTCACACCGGCGGTAGCCGCATCGCTCCCCGAGGAGCGTCTTACGGCAGAGGTCGTCTGTGCCACCGGCAATCGCTACGAAGCGACCTGGGCCGGTGTCGGCATCGGCTCTCTGTGCGATACCGTCGATGCGCCAGCGGAGACGACACACGTCGTGGTCGGTTCCAGTGACGGGTATCGCATGGCGGTTCCGATACTCGACGCCCTCCGCGGTGTCATCGCGTTCGAGAAAGACGGTCGTCCCATCGACGAGCAGGCACCGTATTCGAATCGGTTCGTCGCGCCCGCCGTCGACGGTGCTCGGGACGTGAAGGGAGTCTCCCGGATCGAATTCCACGCCCTCGAACCGGACGCCGATCCGGAACGACTCGAGCAGATCGAACCCGACGACGACCGGTTCGAAACGGTCCGAGCGACGGACTCGCCCGAACCTCAGACGCAGTAGACGAACGGATAGAGGAGGGCGACACGGTCGCCATCTTCCAGAATCGTATCCAGGCCGTCCAGATGTTCGTTGAACGTGCCGTTGACCAGCACCCTGGCATATCTCCGCGTCTGTTCGCCCGGCGGATTCTTGTTCCAGCGGCCGGGCAGGGAGTCGGGCTTGGGCGCCCATCCTCGCGTCGTCGCCTCCTCCTCCGTCTCGGCGATGAGCAGGTCACGGACGTCGTAATCCGCGAAGAACGCCTCGAGGAGGTCCCGCAATCGTCGCCCCTCGAATCGATACTCAGTCTTCCCGAACCCGACCGCCCGTCGAACGTGACCGGTGCAACGGAGGTCGACCGTGGTCACCGACGCACCCGTCTTCTCGACACCCTCCGTCTCGTCGTTCTCGACTCCCCTCGTCTGGTCACTCATGGGTGCCCGAACAGTTCGTCGTCGGAAAAGATGCGCGGCGAAGATGTTCGGTGGTGGAGCGGTATCGGTCCCTACGAGTAGCCACCGTATATCGAATAGGCCAGGATGGCAAATCCGGTCGCGAGGAGGAGACTCGCGACGACGTCGACGCCGTGGACCCCTGCCTTCGCGTCGAGGAGGAGCAGTTCGGTGACTGCGGTCCCGATGGTGATGAGTGCCAACGCGGTGGCGAGACTCCACAGCGCTGTGGTTCTGGTTCGGCGAGCGGCACGGACGGTCATCGACGTCACCAACCCGCCGAAGACGAGCACGGTCAGTATCGTGACCAGGATGACGGCCCCACGGAACTCCATCGCTGTTCGCCCAGAAGTTCTCGTTCCGGTGATATATAGCGGGTGGCCAGTTACCGGAAGTTGGCAACGACACCGGTCGCGTGTCCACCGAAATACGAACATGTTAGGCACCGAATACGGGGCAGTGGGACCCCAGGATTCGATACCGGGCACCGTTCATCATGTTCGGACAGGACCTCGACACCGACCGGCGGCCGCTCGAATCCGACCCGCTGTGCGCGTACGTGCCGCCAGACTACGAGGGCAGTCGGCCCGTCCAGACGGTGTCGAAAGCCGTCGAGTGATCGCCCGGCGTGTCGTCGATAGCTTCCACTCGAGAAATCAGGCGACGGGAACGGTCGACAGTGTGTCCTCGAGGCTGATCGCGGATTTCACCGTCTCGACGTCCGGATCGTCGGCTTCGTTCTCGTTCTCCAGCAGGACCGTCTCGCTCGGGAATAGTTGCTCTCCGACGAGCAACCCCGTGTCCCGCGCGGTGCCACCGGTGACGGTGAGGTAGATTCCGATACCCGTCCCGGCGATGGCTGGCTCCTCTTGCTCGTCAGGAGCGGGATACTCGAAGGTGAGTCCACGTGTCGCATCGGTCCCGAGAACTGCTTCGACGAGTCGTTCGTACCGCGGGGAGATGACCAGCGGTCCCTCGTACTCCGCGATGAACGACCGATCGGGCGCATCCCGGGGCCCTCCCTCGAGGAGGGATGGCTTCGCGAGGACCGTGTGATAGACCGTATCGCCGAGACCGGTGACCACCCTGACGTCCGTGTCGTGGGGGTCGATCCGATCGTTGAGGTCCGCGAGCTCCGAGAGCGGTTCGGGTTCCAGCGAGACCACCTCCTCGAGCACCAGGTCGGCGCTATCGAATCCGAGCGCGAACGAGTGCGTTCGGAGTGCCCTGAACGGTTCCTCCCGGCCGACGAGTTCGACGGGGACGCCCTCGATGTCCAGCGTCACCGAATCGAAGACGATCCGACGCGGTTTCCCGTCGCGGTCGTCACGGAGGAGCGTGTACTCCGGCTGATAGGGGTCTTCCAGGGTGCTGTATCTCGCAAGCCGATCGTAGACGGTGGTGTCTGCAGTCTGTTCGCCTTTGGTCACCGCCTTCTCGTATCGGAGCGTCGAGATGACGTCGTCAGCGACGGTTTCGCCACCGGAGACCGTTGCCAGTCGGTCCAGAACGGCTTCGAGGGGTCGTCCCTTCCGGGGGACGGCGATACGAACCGGCGCTGTCATTGTCGAAAACAGCAGGGCCGCCGCTTTACTCCTTGCGTTTCGGCCGACGGCTCAGTTGAAGAGATCCGAGAGCTGACTGCGCCACTCCTGGAACTCTTCGACATCCGCTTCGACGTCCTCGACATCCGCTTCGACGTCATCGACGTCTTCTTCGACGTCCGCGATGTCCGCTTCGACGTTCGCGAGCTGTTCTTCGAGTTCGGCGACCTCGATTCTGGCCTCCTCCCCGTCGGCGACCCGCTCTTCGATAGCCTCCAGGTCGCCAGCCAACCGGTCGACGCTCTTGGCGACGTCGTCGACTGCGTTCAGATCGTCGGCGAGACTGTTGATGCGCTCGCGAAGTGCCTCCCGTTCGCCCTGGGCCGAGTCCACTCGAGAACCGATCTCCTCGATTTCACCCGCGAGGTCGTCGACTCCGGATTCCACGTTGGAGAGCACGTCCCGCGCACGGCCGTTCTCGTCGAGGAACTCCTCGAGTGCATCGGTGTACGCCTCGAGGTCGGAGACGCGTGCCTGCAGGTGTTCGACTCGAACCGTCTCGCTCGCTGCTGGTTCGCCGACGGCCTCTCGGATCACCGCGAGGTCTTCGTCGTCGACGGTCCCCTCCCGGATCTCCGCCGCGAGCGTCGCGGCGAGGCCACCCTCGGGAGCGGGCGCGGGTTCGGCGGTCGTGTCGTCCGATTCGACCTCGACGTAGTCAGATTCGGTAGTTGGTTCCGGTTCGGTCGGCGTTGGGTCAGTGGGTTCCTCGGTCATGGCTGAGTCGCTCTCGATTTCGACAGCTGTCGGTTCTTCTTCGGACGGTTCGTCGGCGGTTGCGTCGTCCGTCGATTCCACGGATTCGTCGGGTTCTGTCCGGTGGCCCTCCCGCTCGACCTCGGCCGCGGTGGCGGAATCGATAGCAGATTCCGCTTCCGCCTCGGGGTCTGCCTCGACGGTGTCTTCGCCCGGGTCGGCCTCGAAAGCCTCGGCTTCGGATTCGGCCTCGAAAGCCTCGGCTTCGGATTCGGTTTCGGTAGGCTCCTCTGCCGACTCTGCCTCGACCGCTGCTTCGGGGTCACCCTCGAGACCCGTTTCTTCGGGTGCCGTGTCGTCTCCGCCGTCGTCGGTCTCCGAATCCCGACCGAAATCGTCGGTTCCTGCGGTGAGCAGGTCCTCGTCCGATACTGTGTCCGGCTCCTCGTCGGCGTCGTCGGCCTGGGACGTCGGCGTATCGGTCGTTCCGATCGCATCGGTTCCGGCCTCGACGATGTCGTCGTCGGCCGTCGATTCGACCCCTGTGTCGAAGTCGTCGTCCGCGAACGCGTCAGTGGGGTCTGTCTCGGACGCCGCTTCGCCTTCGGTAGGGCCATCGGCGGCCGCTTCACTCGCGCCGATGATTTCTGCGTCGTCGTCGGCGACGGCGGTGGTGGCGGGTTCGGGCTCCTCGTCGTCTGCTTCGAGGCCGGGGATCGAGTCCCGCTCGCCGTCGGCGAGCTCTCTGACGACGTCGGAACTCTCCTTCGGGACGACGTCCTCGATGGCCGAGTCGTCTGCCGCAACTGGGTCGACCTCGATCGTCGGGGCCTGCAGGAACGGTTCCGCGTGTTCGTCGTCGGACATTTTGACACCGTACACCGTGGTGAACGCCTCTCCGGCCTCGACGGTGCGTTCGAATCTGACCACCCCTTCCCCGGTGGCGGTCCAGTGTTCGCTCCCGTAGTCCGGATGGAACCCGATCTGTTCGATGCCGAAGTCCGCAGGGATCGTATCGACGATGCGGATCGTGGCCTCGTCGGTGCGGTCAGACTCGATCCGGAACGTGACCGCGGGGACCGGGAACCCCTCCCGATCGAATGCCTTCGTGACGGTTATCCCCCTGTCCTCGACGATGGTCTCGTCGCTCACACGGACCACCCCGTTGGTAGACGATACATACGCCGTAGTTATCGAAGATCCACTTAAAACAACCGGCGCTATGCCGACAGGTCGATCCGGTCGCCGATCTCGACGATAGCGAGCGACCGTGGATGCTCGAACGTGCGGGTGTGCTCGTGAAGTGCAGTGGGATCAGCCGTGAGCCCCTTCCACATGTCCCAGTGCGTTGGAAGTAGCTGTTCCGCCCGAACTGCGTTGGCGGCTTCGACGACCTGATTCTCGTCGTTGTACCAGCGCGTGCGTTTCGGGACCCTGGTCTGCTTGTCGCGAATCATTCCGACCGATCCGAACGCCAGTGCCGCGACGTCGATGTCGTATCGGTCGCCCACGTCGTCGAACGCCTCGGTCGGTCTGGTGTCGCCGCCGTGGAAGAACGTTCCCGCAGCGTGTTCGATCACGTAGGACACGGGATGGTCGGCGTCGGGGTCGTTGGCGGCCTCGACGTGGACGACGAATTCGCCGACGTCGAAGGAGTCGCCCTCGCTCACCGTCTCGAACTGGGTCTCGGAGACGTCGTACGCGTCGTTCCATGCCTCGTCGTCGAGTGCCTTCGTGACGCTCGCGTCCGGGCCGAAGAACGTCGCGTCCGTCCGAGCGAGGATGGGGGCCTGCGTCGGGCCGTGGACGTGATCCGTGTGTTCGTGGGTCGCCAGTATCGCGTCCGTCGCGGTGACGTCCTCGGGATCGAACGGCACCGGTATCATGCGAACGGTACGGGGTGGATCGCCGGTTCCGAGATACGGGTCGACGAACATCGTCGTCCCCATCGACCCCTTGAGGACGAACCCGTTGCAGCCGAGATACCAGATGGCGACGCCGTCGGGGTCGGCGTCGGCCACCGCCTCGGGAAGCCAGTCGCCCCAGTCGCTGTGGATGGCCATGCTGTCGTGCTCATCCGCGGGGCGCTAATGGCTTGCGGTGTCGCGCGGACACGCCCATCATATCGAGGGGTTTGACGGGAAACCGCCGACGTTTTACCCGCCTGTCGAGTAGCGAGGCCCAATGAGCAATGACGAACGGTCGGTTGGGGACCTCCGCAACACGGGGATGGCCCTCAAGTACGACCGCGAGTGGGATTACGAACTGGAACGCGTGGCCGAGGCCGTAGCGGACCGCGAGGCGGAGTCCGTCGGTCTACAGTTCCCCGAGGGACTGAAGCGTCGGGCCGGTGGGGTCGCCGACGATCTCCGTGACCTCCTCCCGGAGGGCGTCACTGTCCTCATCTCCGGGCAACCCTGCTACGGTGCGTGTGACCTGGACCTCGAGATGATGCGCCGGACCGACGTCTTCGTGCACTTCGGTCACTCGCCGATGAAGGAGTCGGGCAACATCATCTACGTCCCGCTGTTCTCGAACGTCGACGTCTTCCCCATCATGGAGGAGGCCGTCGAAGAACTCGACGACGGTGAGGTCGGTCTGGTGACGACCGCCCAGCACATGAGTCACTTCGATGAAATGAAGGAATTCCTCGAAGAACGGGGTTTCACGGTTCTCACCCGTAAGGGGGACGAACGACTGACACACGAGGGACAGGTTCTCGGGTGCAACTACGCGAGTGCCGACGTGGACGCCGACCAGGTCCTCTACGTCGGCGGCGGGAAGTTCCATCCCGTCGGTCTCGGCATGGAGCATCCCGACAAGCGGGTGGTCATCGCCGACCCGGTCAACAACGTCCTGACGGAGGCGACGACCGAGGAGTTCGTCAAACAGCGCTACGGAGCCATCCACCGTGCGATGGACGCCGAGACGTGGGGGATCATCGTCTCCTCGAAGATCGGACAGCGCCGCTGGGACGTCGCCGAAGATCTCGTCGCCGAACACGAGAGCGCCTATCTCATCAGCCTCGACGAGGTGACCCCCGACCGACTGCGCAATTTCGGGTTCGACGCCTACGTCAACACGGCCTGTCCCCGGGTCACGACCGACGACGGCCCGCAGTTCCACGAGCCCCTGTTGACTCCGCAGGAGTACCGTATCGCCATCGGCGAGGAACCGATGGACGCACTCTCCTTCGATACGTTCCACGGCACCTGGTAATGTTGCGGACGCGGTAGACGATGAAACGCGACCTCGCCCGCCGTCTCGAATCAGTCTCGGCCTTCGACGATCCGGTACCGGCACTCGAACAGTATCGAACACCGGCGGAGATCGCCGCGCACGTCGTCCACGTCGCCGCGATGCAGTCGGACCTCGACGGTCGGACGGTCGTCGACCTGGGTTCGGGGACCGGCATGCTGGCACTCGCTGCAGCCTTTGGGGGACCGAGAGCGGTGGTCGGTGTCGAACTGGACGGGGAGGCGCTCGAACTGGCGAGAGAGAACGAGCGGCAGGTCGATCCACCGATTTCCATCGACTGGATCGAGGGTGACGCGACGACCCCGCCGGTCTGTCTCGACGAGGCGACGGTGGTGATGAACCCACCCTTTGGCGCCCAGTACGGGAACAGACACGCGGACCGGGCGTTCCTCGAGACGGCTGCGACGATCGGGGCGGTGTCGTATTCCATCCACAACGCGGGCAGTCGAACCTTCGTCGAACGGTTCGTGGCGGACAACGACGGGACGGTGACGCACGCGTACCAGGCCGAATTCGAGATTCCGAACCAGTTCGAATTCCATCGCGAGGAACGCCGGACCGTCGACGCCGAAGTGTTCAGGGTAGCGTGGACGGGATGACGCCTCACTGGTAGGTTTCTTTCGTCGCGACTCGTACTCTCGTCCCGTCCCGTTCGGCGAACACGCAATCGTTCGTATTCCTCGTGATCGTCAGTTCGCCGACGGTGACCGATTCGTTCCGTGCTGGCAGCCGGGATTCTTCGATTTCCTCGCTCCCCGATGTCACGGTGACGAAGAACGCTCCCCCGTCCGGACGGATCGTCACGTTCGATCCGGCTATCGTCGGCTCTGCGCGTGCTGGTTCCGATGCGTACACCCAGGTCGCGTTCTCGTCCGCCGGTCTGAGGGCAATCTGATAGACGGTGTCGTTCCCGGTAACCGACCATCCCTGCCGGATAGCCGTGACCGATCGGCTCCAGCCGATGCCACCGACCTTCGTCGTCCGTTGGCCACCGAACGACAACCGACCGGCGGGTATCGCTTCGGTCCAGATGGACCGGTCGTCGTTCGTGACGATGACGCCACTGACGTTGAACCGGGTCGTCTCGCCGAGCGCCGAGATATCGATGGCGCCCACCCGCTGATGGGGAACGTCTTCGGCGTAGCCGACCGAGTACCCGTCTACTTCGACGGTTGGTCCGGGTGGCTCACCGTCTTCGATCACCGTCGCGTTCAGCGGGACGGCGACGAACCCCATCGTGAGTAGCGGGAGTGTCAACAACGCGATTGCGAGCTGTCGACTCGTCACGCTGCCGACGAGCGGTTCGTCACGCGAGTGGACGGCAGCGGTGACCACGAGGGCGAGGGTGACTACGAGGAGTATCCCAGCCCCTCGGTAGAGGACGAACCCGCCATCTCGATACCACCACACTGCCCACAGGGTCATGTTCGAGCCGACCAGGAGACCGCCGGTCCAGAGCTTCAACGCACTCGGCCGATTGGCACGCGACCGTCTCGAGACGACGATCGCGCCGAGGGTCACGCCGAGCAGGAACCCGAGGAAGTGACCCTGGATGGCGATTCCCGCCCACCACGGGGGACCGAACGATGGACTCGCCGAACTGGTGATGACCGGGTCGCGCAGGACGTAGTACAGCGTTCCCAGCATGTCCCTGGCTACCAGCGCGACGACGGTCGCGAGGGGATACCTGACGAGTGCGAAGCCCGCGAAGGCGAAGACGACGCCGGAGAACCCGATGATGGGGCCCCAGGAGAAGATGCTCGTCAGGAGTCCGACCCCGATGGCACCGGCCGGAAAGAGCACGAAGGCACGGACGTACGGATTCGTTCGCCAGGTATCGAAGGCGGTTCGGCCCCGCTGGGTGGGGAAATGCGAGAAGGCGTACTCGGCGAGGGGCGCGAGGGCTATCGTCCCGAGGACGTTCCCCGTCACGTGGCCGAGGCCCTGGTGGGCGAACGGCGCGGTCAATACCCCGAGGGGATAGAAGTACGACCAGGAGGTAAAGGGGATGTGGAGTGGTGATCTGGGGGTCTCGAGGCCCTGTTGGAGACCGAGGTACACGATCAGGACGAACACGATGGTCGTCAACGTCCCCCAGGGAACGCCGAGCAGGAGACGTGACCGCACTCGACGACCCCACCGACCGCGTGGCCCATCGAGGGCGCGGACGATGGCTAGCGAGACGAGCAACGCTATCGGCACCCCGATCCGCAGTCCGACCGACAGCGCGTCCATACCCACTGGACCCATTCGCAGGCACAAATACTTGCGTGGCTCGCGATCCGACGGTGTTCGGTCGCTTCGAAACGTTCAAACGCCTCTCACCACAACCTGCCGACATGGATCTGCGGGTCATCGAAAAGAGTGACGAAGAACTCACCATCGAGATCGCCGGCGAGGACCACACGTTCATGAACGTCCTCAAGGGGGCACTGCTGGAGTCCGAGGGCGTCGCCGCGGCGACCTACGACATGAATCCGGAGCAATCCGGCGGGCAGACCGAACCGGTGTTGACGATCACCACCGAACCGGGAACGGACCCACTGGACGCGCTCGCCGATGCGACCGGTGTCGTGACCGAGCAACTGGACGCGTTCCGCGAGGCCTTCCAGGCGGCAGTCTGATTCGGTCCCGGGACTGGGTTACCGTCTGACCGGAACGTCGTTCTCGTCGAGGTATCGTTTCGTCTCTTCGATCGAGTACTCGTCGAAGTGGAAGATGGACGCGGCGAGTGCCGCATCGGCGCCGACGTCGTACACCTCGCGCATGTGTTCCGGCGACCCACACCCAGAGGAGGCGATGACTGGCAACGAGACGCGGTCCGAGACGGCCTCCATGAGTGCCAGGTCGTACCCGTCTTTCGTCCCGTCGCGATCGATGGAGTTGACGAATATCTCTCCGGCCCCCCGTCGTTCGGCCTCCTCGACCCACTCCAGCACGTCGATGCCCGTCCCCTCCCGACCACCTTTCACCGTCGCCTCGAACCAGACGCGCTCACCGTCGACGTCTACGTAGTTCTCCCCCTCGTCGTCGGTTCGACGGCGGGCGTCGACCGAGACGACGATGCACTGACTCCCGAAGGCCTTCGCGCCCTCCGTGATGAGTTCCGGTCGCTCGATGGCACCGGTGTTGATGGAGACCTTGTCGGCACCCGCACGGAGGGTCTCCTTGATGTCCGCTACGGTCCGGATTCCGCCGCCGACGGTCAGGGGGATGAATACCTCGTCGGCGACTCGTTCGACGACGTCGAGCATGGTCTCGCGCCCCTCTGCACTCGCGGTGATATCGAGGAAGACGAACTCGTCGGCGCCGGCCTCGTTGTACCGCTTGGCCATCTCGACGGGGTCGCCGGTGTATTTGAGGTCCTCGAACTGGACGCCCGTGTAGACGGCGGCATCACCGTTGTCGTCGATGTCGACGTCGATACACGGGATGACGCGTTTCGTGAGCGTCATCGACTCCCTCCCGACGATAGCCGCCCAGTGGAACGTTCGCAGGCGGGGTCAGCGGTGGTGGCCATACTCGATAGCAAGCGGCGATGACACTAACTGCTTCTGGTAACGGCAGGCGAATTCGGACGACGGGTGGCCGTCTCCTGTCCGGTGGTGCCCCGGCCAGTAATTCTTTGCCAATAGACGCTGACGTGTCCGCTATGCACTTCGTCGTGGCCTACGACGGCACGCCGATTACGGATGCGGCCCTCGCTCGGGCGAGGACCGTCGCCGAGGGCGTCGACGGGGCGGTGACTGCAGTGACCATTCTTCCCCAGGGAAACACTGCGTACGCCCGCGAACGAGGATGGATCGGGGACGACGAACCGTGGGAAAGGGATTCGATACTCGATGGCCTCCGGAATTCGGTCGATTCGGTCGCGCCGAGCGCAACGTTCGTCTTCAGAATGGTCGACAGATATGCGCCCCGCGGGAAGATCGGCCGCGTCCTGCGGACTACTGCAGAGACGGCGGACGTCGACGTCCTCGTCATCGGTACGGAGAACGCCGGTCGCGTCTTCACCACGCTCACGACCGTCACGCAGAGCGTCGCAAACGGCACCTACGACCTCCACGTCGTCCGATCGGTGCCATCGCTGTCCGGGTGAGTCGCTTCGATACTACAAAGTACCGGCGGCTGCAAGCGACACGTATGTCCGAGGAAACCCACGAGGAACCAGTCGACGCACGGGTGACGGCACCGATGCAGGAGTACACCGGAACCGACGTCATCGTCGGATTCGTGGTACTGTCGATCGGGCTGTTCATGGTCGCCGTCCTTCCCTACGTCTTCTAGGCGGACACGTCGACCGTCCCGTTCGTCCCGTCGACCGTCGTTCCGCGGACGAACGTCTCGTTCCCGAGGAGGACGACGACGGTCTCGTCGTCGACGCGAGTGGCGTCGAACGCGGCCCCCTCGTCGACCCAGACACCGTCGTCACGACTCGCACGTGCGTCCAGATACGCCTCGAACGCGTCCTCGAACTCGGTCGCGTTGGTCGGGTCGTCCCACCGCAGCGCCCACACGTACGCGCGTTCGTCGTCGTTCGACAGCGCCACACGTGAGTCTGTGCCCCAGCCAGCGGCCGCGTCTTTCGCCGCTTCGGTCGACAGTTCCGTATCGAGGGCGACGCGAACGAAGAGTTCGCCGGTCCGGTCCGTACGTTCGACGGTCCAGTCCTCGGCATCGACCGCGACGTCCAGTCGGGGGAGGGGCTCCGAACCCCCGGGCAATCCGTGGATCAGCTCCTCGGAGGTGTGGGGTGGGGACGCGTACAGTTCCTGGACCTCGGCCGGCGAATCGGTCCGCGTGTCGACGTACACGTAGCCGAAGTGATACGGGGCGAACACCCACTGTCGAGCACCCGAGGTCGCCCGGTAGGACCGCTCCATGCGCTCGGCTGGACTCCTCCCGTCGTCGACGTGTCGTTCCCAGTAGCGAGTCTCGACCAGCATCGCGCCCCCTTCGAGTACCGACCGGCGGACGATCGTGGCGTCGGTGGTGTTCGACGCCGGTATCTCCGTGCGGAGGCGGTCGAACGTTCCAGTGCGTCCCTGCACGATATGGACGTACTCGTGGACGAGGCTCTGACGGAGTTGAGTCTCGTCTTCGATGAGCTTCTCGTTGAGGTGGACGGTGCTCGGGTCGGCGACGTAGCCGAGCGCCGTCGCGGTCCGTGCGGTCCCCGCCGGTCGTTCGATACCAACGAGCTGGAAGAAAGGTGGCATCGGCTCACGCTGGATGCCCATGTTCTCGTCGGGTTCGAGCCGAATCGTCTCGGGTGGTTCGGCCTCGACGGCGAGCATCGTCGTCACCTCGGCGAACAGTCCCTCGTGGTCGAAGGGGATGGTCCCGTTCGTGACCGTTATGCCCTCTCGGGTCTCGTTCGCCTCGTCCGACGGAGCGACGGCGGGACTTCCTCCTGGTGGGGCGATGGCACTCGAGCACCCCGCCAGAACCACGAGTAGCAGTACGCCGAGGGTCGCCCGTCGCATGGAGGTCCCTTCCCGAGACCGGCAAAAAACCTTCCGGCCGATCAGTCGAGTGCCGATTCGAGGGTCGAGCGGAACGCCGCTATCCGGGTCGCGTCGTATTCGAGTTCGCTCTCGTCGTCCACCGCGATGGTGAGGCGACCGTCCGACGTCGACGTGCCGAGGTCGACGACCGGGGCGATTTCGTCGAACGCCGCTTTCACCGCCTCCGGGTCGGTCGTCTCCACGACAGCGCGGCCGGGTGCCTCGGCGAAGAGGCCCAGTCGATCCGGCACGCTGACGTCGGCACCCGCGTCTTCGGTCACCATCTCGGCGACCGTGACGGCCAGTCCACCGTCGCTCACGTCGTGGACAGCGAGCGTCGCCGATTCGTTCGCGACGCTCGCGAGCGTCGAGATGACGTCGCCTGGGTCCTCCGGGAGCGTGGGGAACTCGTCCGTGCCGCCCAGCTGCGCGAGGTACTCGGAGCCACCGACCTGATCGACGTGTCCCCCGACCAGGAGGAGCGCGGCGTCGCCCGAGAGTGAGAGCGGTGGTGCGTCGTAGCCGTCCTTGACGCCGATCATCGAGAGCGTGGGTGTCGGCGGGATCGGGCCCTCGACGGAGTCGTTGTAGAGCGAGACGTTCCCACCGACGACCGGGATATCCAGGGTCGAACACCCGTCAGCCAACCCGTCGACCATGGCGGAGAAATCCCCGTAGACGTCCGGTTTCTCGGGGTTGCCGCCATTGAGGCAGTCGACGGCCGCGAGGGGGGTCGCTCCCTTCGCCGCGATGTTGGTCGCGTTCTCGATGGCGACGGCTCTTGCGCCCTCGTACGGTGCCGTCTCCGTCCACCCGGGGTTCGCGCCGGCGGAGATGGCCAGCCCCGTTTCCGCCTCACGGATCGCCATGATCGCGGCATCGTCGCCCGGGAGCAGGGCCGTTCGTGTGCCGACCTCGTGATCGTACTGTCGATAGACCCAGCGTTTGCTGGCCGTGTTGGGACTCGAGACGACCGTCTCGAAGGCGGTCTCGAGGTCGGCATCGGGCAGATCACGTTCGGGCTGGGTCGGTTCGATCGACGGCAGGTCGTTCATCGGTGCTCCATCGGCGACGAAGGTCGCCGGGACGTCGACGACCGTCTCCCCGTCGAAGTGACAGACGTACCGACCGGTGTCGGTCATCTCGCCGATGACGGAGAACCCGAGATCGAAGCGGTCCGCGACCGATTCGACGGCCTCGACGTTTTCGGGACTGACCTCGTAGGCCATCCGCTCCTGGGACTCCGCGAGGAGTATCTCGGTCGCGTTCATCCCCGTCTCCCGGAGGTGAACCGAATCCAGGTCGATATCGCAGCCCAGCTCTCCTTTCGCGGCCATCTCGGAGGTCGCACCGCCGAGACCCGCCGCGCCCAGGTCCCTGGCGGCTTCGACCAGTCCCTCGGTGACGAGTTCCTCGTTGGCCTCGATGAGTAGTTTCTCCGTGTAGGGGTCGCCGACCTGGACGGCCGGTCGGTCTTCGGTCTCCGCGTCCTCGCTCAGATCCTCGCTGGCGAAGCTGGCGCCACCGAGACCGTCTCTCCCCGTCGCATTGCCGACGAGAACGAGTTTGTTGCCCGGTTCTTTCGCATCGGCGGTGACGAGCCGGTCTTCGTCAAGCAGGCCCACACAGGAGACGTTGACGAGGGGATTTCCCTCGTACTTCTCGTGGAACTGCGTGCTCCCGCGGACGGTCGGGACGCCGATCGAGTTCCCGTAATCGCCGATGCCCTCGACGACGCCCTCCAGCAGGTAGCGCGAGTGTTCCCGGTCGAAATCGCCGAAATAGATCGAGTCCGTGAGTGCGATGGGGTAGGCCCCCATCGAGAGGATGTCACGGACGATGCCACCCACCCCGGTCGCCGCCCCGTCGTACGGATCGACGTAGGAGGGGTGGTTGTGGCTCTCGATGCCGAAGGCGACGTACGTGTCCTCGTCGATGGCGACGATGGCGGCGTCGTCGCCGGGGCCGACGATCACCTGTTCGCCCGCGGAGTCGAAGCCCGAGAGCAGTGGTCGTGAGGAGCGGTACGCGCAGTGCTCGCTCCAGAGGTTCTCGAAGAGCGCCGCCTCGGCGGTGGTGGGCTCACGCTCGAGGGCGTCGACGACGAGGTCGCGATCCGAATCGGGAAGACTCATCCATGTTGTTGGTCAAAGGGTACGAATTTATTCGTTTCGTTGTGCACGTTCGTGGGACGCACCGCAATCGGGGGGCTTTTTGTCGGCCCCCGCCAACCGGCACCCGTGCTGACGGTCGAGCTCCACTCCCACTCCGCGTTGTCCTACGACGGTCGGGACCCCGTCGAGATGTTGTTAGAGCAAGCGGCGGCCGTCGGGCTGGACGCGCTCGTCGTCACCGACCACGACGAGTTCGCCGCGAGTCGGGAGGCGGCCCAGCTCGCCCCCGAATACGGGCTCCTCGGAATCGCCGGGATGGAGGTGACCTCCGAGGCCGGCCACGTTCTCGCCATCGGTATCGACGACCAGGTTCCCTCCGAACTCCCCTTCGAGGAGACCATCGACGCCATCCACGACCGCGGGGGTATCGCCATCGTGCCCCATCCGTTCCAGAAGTCTCGGAGTGGCGTCGCACCGAACGTCTCCACCGAAGTGCTCCGGAGCGCGGATGCCATCGAGGTCTACAACTCGCGACTCTTGACGGGTCGGTCGAACCGGCGTGCCGAGCGGTTCGCGCGGAAATACGGACTCCCGATGACCGCCGGCAGCGACGCCCACATCGCGGAGATGGTGGGTCAGGCGGTCACACTCGTCGACGCCCCGGAGACGACGGTCGAGGCCGTTCTGGAGGCCATTCGTACCGGACAGACCACCGTCGAGGGCAAGCGGACCCCCTGGCGGATCAGCTTCCGGCAGATGGCGGGCGGCGTGAAACGCCGCATCAAGAACCGGATCGCCGACGCGTTCGTATGATCCGTGGGGCGGAGCCGTCCACCGTCCGGCGGTCAATCGCGTCCTCGAACCCCTTTCCTGGTGGTCGCGGTTTCGCCGGTCAGCTAGCAGATGGGCTGCTCGTCAGGGACGTCCTCGGCCGCGTCCCACTCTACACCGAGGGGCCGTCGGAGACCTGGTCCCCAGGTGGCGACTGGGCGTTCGAACCGACGTCGCTCGAGGACGCCCACCTGGTCGCTGCCGGTTCGGTCGTCGGTGACGACGGTGTTTCCGACCAGTGGCCCCTCCCCGATCCGGATCCGATCCCCGCGAACGAGGCGCTGGCGGGACTTCGAGACGCCCTGGAAGCCGCTCTCGTGCGCGTCGATACCGAGGGACTCGCGATAGCGTTCTCGGGTGGCGTCGATTCCGCGTTGCTCGCGAGCATCCTCGAGGCCCCGCTGTACACGGTCGGTTTCCCGGAGAGCCACGACGTCGAAGCTGCCCGTGCCGTCGCAGCAAGACTCGGACTGGACCTCACGGTGCGAGCGCTCTCCCTCGACGAACTGGAATCCGCCGTTCCACGCGTCGCCCGATCCATCGACGGGACGAACGCGATGGACGTCCAGATCGCGATCCCACTCGCCTTCGTCGGGGAGGCCGCCGCCGACGATGGATTCGATCGCCTGGCCCTGGGACAGGGTGCGGACGAGTTGTTCGGTGGATACGCGAAGATCGAAGCCGTCGACCATCGGGTCGCGGCCACGACGATACGGGGCGCCCGATGGGAAGTGCTGGCCGCAATGTCGCCGGGACTCGCTCGAGACACCCTGGCAGTCGGTGCGACGGGCATCGAACCGATCTTTCCATTCCTCGACGATGCGGTCGTCGGGGCGGCACTCGCACTGCCGTCGTCGCTCATCGTCGACGACGGCGTTCGAAAACGAGCCCTTCGGGCGGTTGCATCCGATCATCTTCCCGGTTCGGTCGCGAACCGGGACAAGAAGGCGATGCAGTACGGGAGCCTCGTCGCTCGAGAACTCGACCGCCTCGCCAGACAGGCGGGATTCAAACGCAGAATGGACGATCACGTCAGCCAGTACGTTCGCGCACGCGTCGAGGACCATTCCCGAAACCTGTAAAACAACCTACTGTTTTAGGTCCACTCCGGCCGTATCCCTATCCGCTATGTCTGGAATGCTCGACGGCAAGACGGCAGTGATAACGGGTGGCGCGAGCGGTATCGGTCGGCAGATCGGCCGCCGATACGCCGAAGAGGGGGCGAATCTCGTGGTCGCCGACCTCCAGAACGAACCACGGGAGGGTGGCACGCCCCTCGTCGAGGAGGCGGAGTCGATGGGCGTCTCGGCGACGTACGTCGAGTGCGACGTGACGAACACGGCGCAGTTGCAGGCCGCTGTCGACGCGGCGGACGAGTTCGGCGGCGTCGACGTGATGGTGAACAACGCCGGAATATTCCGTGGGAAGGAGTTCACCGCGGTCGAGGAGTCGGAATTCGAGCAGATGATGGACGTCAACGTCAAAGGCGTGTTCTTCGGCGCCCAGGCGGCGGCGAGGAAGATGCTCGAAGACGGTCGCGAGGGCTCGATCATCAACATGTCCAGCGTCGCGGGATTGACCGGGTCGGCCCAGTATACGACCTACTGCGCGTCGAAAGGGGCCGTTCGTCTCCTCTCGTACTCGCTGGCGTCGGAACTCGGCCCCGAGGGGATCCGTGTGAACGCCATCCATCCGGGACTCATCGAGACGGAGATGACCACCGAAGACGTGCCGATCATCGGGACGGAGGGCGGCGATCAGTACAAGCAGAGTATCCCACTCGGTCGGTGGGGTGAGCCTGCGGACATCGCGGACGGGGCCCTCTTCCTTGCCAGCGACCTGTCCTCGTACGTGAACGGTGAGAGTCTGGTCATCGACGGCGGGATGACCTATGCCTGAACGCCATCGGGTCACTCACTGCTCGACGACGGCTCGTCCGCCCGCTCTGCCTGTATCTCGAGCAGTTCGTGGTAGCGGTTCCGGATGGTGACCTCCGAGACGTTGGACACCTCGCTCACCTCGCTCTGGGTCACCCGCTCGTTCGCGAGGATGGCCCCAGCGTAGACGGCGGCCGCGGCCAGGCCAACCGGACTCTTCCCGCTGGTCCGTCCCGTCTCCCTGGCCGTCGCGAGCAGTCGTTTCGCCTCCCGTTCGACGGCGTCTGAGACTCCCAGTGCCGACGCGAACCGCGGGACGTACTGGGCGGGATCGGCGGGTTCGACCTCGAGTGAGAGTTCGCGGGCGACGTACCGATAGGTCCTGGCGATCTCGTCCCGGTCGACGCGTGCGACCGTCGCTACTTCGTCCAGACTGCGTGGCGTTCCCGTCTGACGAGCGGCGGCGTACAGCGATGCGGTCGCGACTCCCTCGATAGACCGACCCGGAAGGAGGTCTTCGTCGAGCGCTCGCCGGTAGATGACTGCTGCCATCTCCCGGACGTTGTGGGAGAGGCCGAGTGCCGAGGCCATCCGGTCGACCTCGCCGAGGGCGTGTTTGAGGTTGCGCTCTTTCGAATCGCGTGTTCGGAAGCGCTCGTTCCACGTTCGCAGCCGCTGCATCTTCTGGCGCTGGCGCGAGGAGAGCAACCGACCGGCGGCGTCTCGGTCCTGCCAGCCGATGGTGGTCGAGAGCCCCTCGTCGTGCATCATCTTCGTCGTCGGTGCGCCGACCCGGGATTTCTCGTCGCGTTCGGCGGCGTCGAAGGCTCGCCACTCCGGCCCCCGGTCGATCTCGTCCTCCTCGACGACGAGCCCACACTCCGAACAGACGACTTCGCCACGCTCCCCGTCGATCTCGAGACGGCCGCCACACTCCGGGCAGACCCGTTCGCGTTCGTCTCGTTCCCGCTCTACCCGTTCCTCTTCGTCCGTTTCGGCAGGCGCTCGCTCTCGGACCCGCGTGCGGTCGTCCCCCTCGTTCTGATCGGTCATTTTGGCAGTCGTCGTGGCCTCCCCTGGCTATCGCTGGTGAATCACCGTCCAATCGGTTCCGGAGGCTGATAAGTATGGGCGCGATATCGGGACCGTTCTCGAGAAGTCTCCCATTACGGGTCGGCGAAACGGTGCATCGAAACGCTTACCGACGATACGCGCTTTCCGGCGGACATGAGCGATTCGCCCGTAGACGCCGACGAGGTCCGTCACGTGGCGAGCCTCGCGCGAGTGGACCTGGACGACGACGAGGTCGCCACGTTCACCTCGCAGTTTCAGGACATTCTGGCACACTTCGATGCCCTGGACGAGGTTCCCGCGGTCGAGGCCGAACCGGACCTGGTGAACGTGATGCGCGACGACGAGGTCCGGGAGTCCCTCTCCCAGGAGGCAGCACTCGAAAACGCCGAGGAGACAGAGGACGGGCGCTTCAAGGGGCCACGCGTCTCATGAGCGTCAACGCGTTCATCACCGAAAAGCGGATCGAGGGCGAGGAAGACGGTCCCCTCGATGGGAAGACCATCGCCGTCAAGGACAACATCTCCACCGAGGGCGTCAGGACGACCTGTGGGTCCGAGATGCTCGCCGACTACGTGCCGCCGTACGACGCGACGGTCGTCGAACGGCTGAAGGACGCGGGGGCGACCATCGTCGGGAAAGCCAACATGGACGAGTTCGGGATGGGGACGACCACCGAGACGTCGGCCTTCGGTCCGACGGCGAACCCGGTCGACGAGGAACGGGTGCCCGGTGGTTCCTCCGGCGGGAGCGCCGCGGCGGTCGCTGCCGGCGAGGCGGATCTCGCGCTCGGCACCGACACCGGTGGCTCCATTCGCTGTCCGGCGGCCTTCACAGGCACGGTCGGCATCAAACCGACGTACGGCCTCGTCTCCCGGTACGGCCTCGTCGCCTACGCGAACAGCCTCGAACAGATCGGTCCCATCGCCCCGACCGTCGCGGAGGCGGCGGCACTACTCGACGTCATCGCCGGGCCCGACGAACGCGACGCGACGACGCGCGAGGCGGGCGAGGATACCGATTTCGCCTCGGCTGCCGACGGCGCCGTCGACGGAATGCGCGTCGGCATCCCCAAAGAACTGACCGACGGTCTCGAAGACGCCGTCGAGAAACGCTTCGAGGCAGCCCTCGACGACCTCCGCGACCGGGGCGTCGAGACGACCGAGGTGAGCCTCCCGTCGGTCGAGTACGCCGTCGCCGCGTACTACGTCATCGCGATGTCCGAGGCGTCCTCGAACCTGGCGCGCTTCGACGGGGTTCGATACGGACACTCCGGTGGATTCGACGGCAACTGGAACGAGGCGTTCTCGCAGTCACGGTCCGAGGCGTTCGGCGACGAGGTGAAACGGCGGATACTGCTCGGAACGTACGCACTCTCTGCCGGCTACCACGACAAGTACTACAAGCAAGCGCAGGACGCCAGAGCCTGGATCAAACGGGACTTCGACGAGGCGCTGGCGGACGTCGACGCGCTCGTGACCCCGACGATGCCGGTCCTCCCACCGAAACTCGGGGAGAGCCTCGACGACCCGCTCAAGATGTACCTCATCGACGTGAACACGGTGCCGGTCAACCTGGCGAACCTGCCCGCCATCTCGGTTCCCGCCGGCGAATCCGACGGCCTCCCCGTCGGACTCCAGTTCATCGGTCCGGCGTTCGGCGAGGAGACGATCGTCCGCCTCGGTAGCGCGCTTGCCTAGCGCTCCTCGTAGACGAGGTTCATGATCCACTGGGAGAAGGCGTCGGATTGTGGATCCATCTCCTCTTCACCGACGAACGGCGAGAGCATCTCGCCGGCCATCAGTAGCATATAATCGAGGTCACGGTCGCGGATGACCGGTTTGAGCTCGTAGGTCGTGTTCCCCTCGTAGACCGCCTTCTCGCGCTCGACGAGGCCCGCCTCTTCGAGCGAGGTGGCGATACGGCTCCCCTTGCGCGACGAGACATCGAGGGCCTTCCAGAATTCCGACTGATACATCGACCCGGCCTCGCGCACCAGTTCCAGTCCGCGACGTTCGTCTTCGGAGAGTTCCTCGATGACTTCGGCGCTCATATCACCAACAGCGTGCGCAGCCAGTTTAAATCTGATTGTCCACTGGTCTGAACTCGGCCCGACACGGTTGACCGTCCGCATACCACCAGTCGACGGCACCATCGGCCCTCAGTGCGACGAGCGACGACGACACGGTCTGATACCGGTCGTGGTGGATACAGGCCCCGTATTCGTGATCGCCAAGCGCCGCGCCGGCCCGCTGTGCCCACTCCTCGCCCGTCTCGTCGGACCTGGGTTCCAGGGCCTCACGAAGGGCGTCTGCTGCATCGGCCTGGTGCTGGCCGACGGTCTGGCGCTCTTCCGGTATGGTGTACGTACCGTCCATCCCGACGTTGACGAGGACGTGCACCCCCGGTTCCATCGGCTCCTCTCTGAGGACGCCGTCCCACGTGAAGACTATCGCCTCGTCCGCCGATGCGACGAGTAATGCGAACCCGTCGTACTCGGCCTCGGCGGTCGTCGAACGGATCATCTTGGCCGCCTCGTCGACGGATTCCGCGCCGAGTACATCTCGGACGAGCAGACCGCGGGACCGCTCGCCGGCCAGTTCGTCGTCCGTCCACCGATTGGCGACGATGGCGAACAGTCCGTGTTCGTTGACGCCCATCCAGGTACCGCCCGCTCGTTCGTCGAGTGGCATGAGGATTGTCGGGTCGCCCTCGACTACTTTCGGGGGACTGGATGGGCGGTTCGGCGATTCGTCACGGTTCGCGGCCACGGCGACCGGTGCATCCTCGAACTGCGCCAGGGCGAAGAGGATGGTGCACACGGAAATCGATACCCACCGACACGCCTTAAGCGTCCGCGTCCCGGAGAATGGATCGGGCTGCTTCCCTGTCGACCGTTCCCGACGGGGTCCGCGGGAGCGAGTCGACGAACCGAATCTTCCGGGGCACTTTGAAGCCAGCGAGGCGCACTTCGAGGAACGAGCGCAGTTCCGTCGGGCTGAGTGACGCCGTCGTCACGACGAGTGCTGCGACCTGTTCGCCCCACTCCTCGTCTGGCACTCCCACGACGACCGCGTCCTCGATGCCCTCGTGTGCCAGAATCTCCTCACGCACCTCGCCCGGGAGGACGTTCTCACCACCACTCACGATCAGTTCGCTCGCGCGCCCCGTGACGAAGAGTCGACCGGCCTCGTCCCGATAGCCCACGTCGCCGGTTCGGAACCAGTCGTCTGCGGGCCGGGGGTCGTCTCCCCAGTAGCCTGGCGAGACGGTCCACCCGGCGACGGCTATCTCGCCCTGCTCACCGACGCCCGTCGGTTCCCCGTCGGGGCCGAGGATGGCGAGGTCGGTGCCGACGAGCGGTCGACCGACGCTATCGGGGGCCACTTCGACGTCCGACGGGGTCGCCGTCGTGATCTGGGAGGCCGTCTCCGTCATCCCGTACGTCGGGTGGATCGGCACGCCACGGTCGCGGGCTCGCTCCGCCAGTTCGACACTCGTCGGCCCGCCACCGACGAGCGCGAACCGGAGCGAATCGGGTAGGTCGTCCTCGTCCAGTAACCGCCTGAGCATCGTCGGGACGAGCGAGACGCCGGTGATGGAGTGGTCCTCGAGCGTCCGGATGACCGCCGCGGGATCGAATCCTCGGTGTAGCACCGTCGTCGTCCCGTAGACCATCGTGCGAATCGGTATCGAGAGTCCACCCATGTGATACATCGGGAGACAGAGCAGCCACCGGTCGTCCGGAACGACGCCGAGTCGGAACGCCGAGGCGATCGCGCTGGCCAGGACGTTCTGTGCCGTAATTCGGACTGGCTTGGGCTCGCCGGTGGTTCCGGAGGTGAACAGGGTGGCGATCGTGTCTTCGAGCGACACCGATCGTCGGGCGACCGTCCCACGCGTCGTGTCCTCGAGGGACTGCGTCGAGTCGATTATCGGCTCGTCGACGCTGACGACTGGCGTTCGGCGCGGGGTCGTCGACGCGTCTCGCTCGGCCGCAGTGACCACGGTGCGTTCGTTCTCTCGGTCGGTGACGAAAAGCACCGGTTCTATCGTCGCCCGCTGGTCGGCAATTTCGGCCGGGGTCAACCGGGCGTTGAACGTGACCAGCGTCGCTCCGAGTCGCTGGACCGCCCACAGCAGCCTGACGAATGCGGGCCGTGTCTCCATGACCACGCCGACCATATCGCCAGGACCCACGCCCAGCGTCTGCAGTCGCCCGGCCAGGACAGCCACGCCGGCATCCAGTGCTGCGTACGTCCAGCGCTCGTCCGTCTCGGCATCGACGAGTGCGAGGTCACGAGGGGTCGCCTCACGCCGGATGGCGAGCCAGTCACGCATCGATAGTCACCTCGGTGATGCCGATGCCGGGTGCTTGCGGGACGGCTATCCGGCCAGCACTCACGGGCGCCGGGTCGGGGGCCAGATCGGTTTCGAGCATCGACGCGGTGGCCAGCCCCGAGGCGGTTCGTTCCGGGAGACTCGCCGCCAGATGGACGGCCGCCGTTCTCGCTATCGCGCCGTCGATGGTATTCGAGACGATCACGTCGATGTCGTTCTCGAGGGCACGCACCGCGACCGTCCGGGCGACGTCCGGTCCCCCGAGCGCCATCGGCTTGAGGACGAGCGCGTCCGCGGCCGACGACTCCAGGACCGACTCGGGTGGGGCCTCGACGAGTGATTCGTCGAGTGCGATCGGGATTCGGCCCCGCAGATCGCGATGGCCGACGAGGTCAGCCGGTGGCAATGGCTGCTCGACGAGCGCGACGTCGTACTCGAGGAACCGGTCGATGGCGTTCGTGGCCGTCTCGCGGCTCCAGCTCCCGTTGGCGTCGACGCGGATGGTGACGTTCGTCCCGACCGCCAGCCTGACCGATTCCAGTCGGTCGACGTCCCGGTCGAGGCTCCCCGCACCGACCTTGATCTTGAGCGTCTGGAATCCCTCGTCGACGGCTGTTCGAGCTGTCTCTGCTGTGGCCGTCGGGTCGCCATCGCCGATGGTCGCCTGAACGGGGAGTCGATGGACGTCGCGTTCGGCGCCCAGTTCGCGGTACAGCGGCCGGCCGACGTGCCGGGCGTCACGGTCGAGCAGGGCCGTCGCGAGTGCGTTTCGGGCAGCCGGATTGCCGGTGACGGATTCGTAGGCTGCCGTAATGTCGCCGTCGTCGACGTGGTCGATGGCCCGGTGGAGTGCCCTTTCACAGGACGATCGGTCCTCGGTGAACCCAGCCAGCGGGGTCGCTTCACCGAAACCGATCGGGTCCGTGCCGACGCGGAGGACCCAGCCCTGTCGGCCGTCGATCCGCCCGGCGCTCGTCCGGAGTGGCGTCGAGAGCGACAGTTCGAACGGGGTGAGCGACGTCCTCATACCACGACCCCGATGGCGAAGAGCACGGCGTAGATGGCGAGCAGTTTCCCCGTGGCCTCGAGTGCCGGGTTCAGCGCGTCACCCGACGTCTCGGTGCTCACCGTCCGCCAGACCCTGGCGGCGAACGGGAGGCTGAGCAGTGGAAGGAGCGACGTGAATCCATACCCCGAGATGACGAAGTACCCGGGGACGAGGTACGCCAGGGCCAGGAGCGAGAGGAACTCGAGTCGACTCCCGCGGTAGCCGAGTCGGACGGCGAGCGTGATCTTCCCCGTCGCTCGGTCGGTCTCCAGGTCGCGGACGTTGTTGACGACGAGGATGGCCGTCGAGAGCGCGGCCATCGGGAGGCTGGCGACGAGGACGTCGACGGTGACGGTTCCGGGCGGCATCCAGAGCGGGAACGCGCCGGCGACGAACGAAGCGGCCTGTACGTAGTAGGTGCCGGTGACGGCGATCAGTCCGAAGAAGACGAACACGAACAGGTCTCCGAGACCGTGGTACCCGAAGGGGTACGGGCCGCCGGTGTAGGTGATGCCGGCGAGGATGCTCGCGAGCCCGATGACGACGATCGGAAGCCCGCCGACGACGACCAGGTAGATGCCCACGAGGAAGGCGAGTCCGAAGGTCGCTGCGGTGGCCACCTTCACCTGTTCCGGCGGGATCAATCCCGACTGGGTCACGCGGGTGAATCCCTGTCTGTCGTCCGTGTCGGCGCCTTTCACCGCATCGAAGTAGTCGTTCGCGAAGTTGGTCGCGATCTGCAGCAACTCGGCGCCGACGAGCGCTGCGAGGGCGGGGAAAAGCGCGAAGACGTCCGCGCTGTACGCCATCGCCGTCCCGACGATCACCGGAGATGCGGCGGCGGGGAGCGTCTGCGGCCGGGCCGCCATGAGCCAGGCCTTCGTGCGGTGCTGTACGTCGGACATTAGTAGTGCCAGGGGAACTCGTCGAATTCCGGGTCCCGCTTTTCGACGAACGCCTCGCGTCCCTCCTTCGCCTCGTCGGTCATGTACGCGAGGCGAGTCGCCTCGCCGGCGAACACCTGCTGGCCGACCATCCCGTCGTCGGTCAGGTTGAAGCCGTACTTGAGCATGCGGATGGCCGTCGGGCTCTTCGACGTGATCTCCGCGGCCCAGTCGAGGGCCACGTCCTCTACTTGTTCGTGCGGGACGGCCTCGTTGACCATTCCCATGTCCGCTGCCTCCTCGGCGTCGTAGGTCTTTCCGAGGAAGAACACCTCACGAGCCTTCTTCTGGCCGATCTGTTTCGCGAGGTAGGCCGACCCGAAGCCGCCGTCGAAACTCGCGACGTCTGGGTCCGTCTGGAGGAACTTCGCGTGCTCCTCACTCGCGACGGTGAGATCGGTCACGACGTGGAGGCTGTGGCCACCGCCGACCGCCCACCCCGGCACCGCTGCGATGACCGGTTTCGGGATGTGACGGATGAGTCGCTGGACCTCGAGGATGTGGAGGCGACCGGTCTTCCCCGGGTCAGCCCCTCCGTCTTCGCCGTCACCGTATTCGTAGCCGGAATCGCCCCGGACGGTCTGGTCGCCCCCCGAGCAGAAGGCCCAGCCCCCATCCTTCGAGGACGGCCCGTTGCCGGTCAGGATGACGGCGCCGACGTCTGTCTGGCGTTTGGCGTGGTCGAGGGCAGTGTAGAGTTCGTCCACGGTCCCCGGACGGAAGGCGTTGCGGACCTCCGGGCGGTCGAAGGCGATCCGGACGGCCCCGACGTCTGTCGCCCGATGATAGGTGAGATCCCGGAAATCGAACGCGTCGACGGTCTCCCAGCGTTCCGGGTCGAAGAGTGCAGAAACCATTGCTGAAAATGGGGTCCGGCGGCCCCAAATATGTTCCTCTCGGGCCTGGTCAGGCGAGGGACCGAACGACGTCGCGCTTGATGGCCTCTCGCCGGCGGTGGCTCCGTTCGGCATCGGTGCGCACGGCGATGACGTCGGTCCCCGGCGAATCGAGCGATTCGCGATAGGTCGACGCGAACGACGCCAGGCCATCGACCGCGTGGAACGTCAGGTCGTAGAGGTCGTCGGTCGCCGAAAGGTCGATCCCGTGGGGCGTCTTGAACTGGTCGGTGAACGGTGGGTCGTGGTCCTCGATGGGAAGCATGTGGAAGATGCCACCACCGTCGTTGTCGATCACGACGATGGTCGCGGAGCAGTCGAATCGGTCGAGCACGAGCAGTCCGTTCATGTCGTGGAAATAGGTCAGATCGCCCGTCACGTACACGAGCGGGTCCTCGGTCGCACTGCCCGCTCCCAGCGCCGTGCTCGTCGTCCCGTCGATGCCGCTCGCCCCTCGATTGCCGACGACGGTGAGGTCGGCGTCCCGTGGTCGGCCGAACCGGTCGAGGTCGCGGACGGGCATGCTGTTCCCGACGACGAGGGTCGCGGGGTCGGGGGCGTCGGCGACGACCTGCTGGAGATAGCGTCCTTCCAGGGCGTCGACGGCCCGCTCCTCGACGGCTTCCCAGTGCTGTGCTGCCGCCGCGCGAAGCGTCTCGTGCCAGTCCCGGTCTGCCGTCCTGGAGACACTCCCGGCCAACCGCTCGGCCAGGTGATTCGGGTCGGCGACGAGCAGATCGGACGCCGTAAACGTCGCCTCTCGCCACGCTCCAGCGGGGTCCACCACGAACTGTCGTGCACCCGTCTCTGCGAGGAATGTCCGGAGAGCCTTCGATGTCGGCGAGGCACCGAACCGAAGGACGACGTCGGGATTGGTCCAGTTCGCGTACACGGAGGGGTCCAGGAACCCGTCGTAGGCACCGAGTATCGTCGCCCGGTCCCGGTGGGGACCGTACCGGACTCCGGAGAGCGGGTCGGCGAAGACTGGAAACCCACTCGCCGTCGCGAGATCGGCGATCGCCGACGCCGATGCCCCGTACGTGTCGTCCGGACCGGCGACGATCAGTCCTCTGTCGGCGCTTTCCAGCGTCGCCTCGATGGCCGACAGTTCATCCCTCGTCAGCGAGGGCCGTCCCACGGTCGGTCTGACGAAGGGGCCGTCTCGCCCCGCTGCGGCCAGCGGTTGGTCTTCGGCAAACGAGTCTGGAACGTCTCCAGGAACCGCGACCGGTTCGAGGGGCTTTCGGAACGGAACGTTCAGATGGACGGGACCGGCAGGCGTCCCCTTCGAGGTCGCGAGCGCGCGACTCACCGTGGTCCGCAGCGAGCGAAGTTTCCGATCGTCGGGTTCGGGTTCTGGGAGGTCGCGCTGGTCTCTGACTGCCGAGCCGTACAACCCGACCTGGTCGATGGTCTGGTTGGCACCGGAGTCACGGAGCTCTGGCGGTCGGTCTGCAGTCAGCAGGATCATCGGTGTCCGGGACTGGTCGCCCTCCACCACGGCGGGATGGAAGTTCGCCGCGGCCGTCCCGGACGTACAGATCAATGGCGTCGGGTCACCGGTACGCTTGGCCCGACCGAGCGCGAAGTAGGCCGCCGATCGCTCGTCGAGGTGGTTGTAGACCGTGATTCGGTCGTCTCTGGCGGCCGCGACGGTCAGTGGTGTCGACCGGCTGCCCGGTGCGACCACGACGGCGCCGACGCCGCCCTTGGCGAGTTCGTCGACGATTGCCCGAGCCCACAGCGTGTTCCGATTCGGCGCCGTCATCGCAAGGCGTCCAGGATGGGTTCGTATTTCAGTTGTACTTCGTCCCACTCCGCGTGTGGGTTCGAATCGGCCACGATACCGTTTCCGGCGAACAGCGTCGCCGTCGTTCCCTCGGCCACCGCAGACCGGATGCCGACCGCGAACGTCCCGTCGCCCGACTCGTCGAACCACCCGACGGGTGCGGCGTACCAGCCGCGATCGAACGCCTCGGTACGACGGATCGTGTCCAGTGCCTCCGACGGTGGGAGGCCGCCGACCGCCGGGGTTGGGTGGAGTGCCTCGACGAGGTCGAGGACGTGATCGGCTATCGCCGTGGCTTCGACGGGGGTGTAGAGGTGCTGGACCGAGTCGAGTTTCCGAACCGACCGCTCGCCGGTACGGACGTTCCGGGCGACCGGCTCCAACTGATCGTGGATGCTCTGGACGACGACCTCGTGTTCGCGGTCGAACTTCTCGTCGGACCGGAGTGTCGCGGTCAGTCTGTCATCTTCTGCCGGCGTCTCCCCGCGTCCCACGGTACTCGCGAGCGCGCCCGTGAGGAGTGTGTCCCCCTGTTTCGTCACGAGACGCTCTGGAGACGCGCCGAAGAACGTGGGCGTAGCGGCCGGTTCCTCGCCGGGTGGCGTAGTGGGGTACTCGTCGGCCTCGGGCCTGAACGAGAAGCGAAAGCAGTCGGGATAGGTCTCGCCGAGGCGTTCGAGCGTTCCTGCGAGTGCGAACGGAGCGCCGAGCTCGGCACGGAGGGTCTGTGCCAGCGTCACCTTCTCGATATCGCCGCTATCGATCCGTGCCAGGGCGCCGTCTAGCTGGTCGGTCCACTGGTCGTAGGTCGTGGCTCTGGTAGTGGAGTCGATCCCGGGTGCAGCCCCGACCGGTCCTGCCGTGAGGACAGCATCGCGAATCGAGTCAGCCAGCGCATCCAACTCCGCCGTCGTCCGGTCGCTCGTATCGGCCGTCACCGTGATCCACCCACCGTCGTCTCCGAGGACGACCTGGACCTTCGGGAGGACGAACCACGCGCCGGGGAACTCCTGCCAGGGTGCGACCCGGTCGTGTCGATCGTGGAAGGCGAATCCACCGATGAACCGCGGCCGGGCCTCCCGTGTGACGTCTGCGGTGTCGAGTGCGCCGAAAGCCTTCGCTCCTCGATCGCGTATCGTCGCGAATCGGTCCGACCCGTCCGTCGCCACCGTCGTCGCTGCGCCGCTGGCGACGAGGGTCCGTTCGCCCGGAGCGGTCCAGGCTGCGTGTATCGGTCGGTCCATCCGAAGGACGTCACGGAGCGGCGTCGGCGGGATGGACACCGACCGACTGACGAGTCGGGCCGCCGTCTGCGTCGTTTCCTGCCCGTCGCGCGATGCCATTAGTTCACCGGAAGGGGAGCGGCGCCTTTACGCTAACTGTATCGGTCTTCGCCCCAGGGGTCGGCGGTCACCGAGTAGCCGCGCTTCTCCCAGTACCCACGACGTGGTTCGGTCAGGAACTCGACCCCGGTGACCCACTTCGCGCCTTTGTACGCGTACTTGTGCGGGGTGACGACCCGGAGTGGCCCTCCGTGGGCCGGTTCCAGCGGTTCGCCGTCGTAGTTCCAGGCGAACAGCACCTCGTCCCGAAGACAGTCCGCGAGCGGGAGATCCGTCGTGTACCCGTCGCGTGCGTGGAACAGGACGTGAACCGCCTCGTCGTGGACGCCGACTCGGTCGGCGAGTTCGGTGAAGGGGACGCCGGTGAAGACGCAGTCGAATTTGCTCCAGCCGGTGACGCAGTGAACGTCCTGGCGCTGGGACTCGCTGGGGAGCGCCCTGAACGCCTCCAGGGAGAGTGTCAGTTCGTCGTCGACGGCACCCCAGACCTCGAACTGCCAGGACTCCTCGTCGACCGACGGCGTCCCACGCATCGAGAAGATCGGAAAATTCTCGTTGCGCCGTTGTCCTGGCGGCAGCCGTTCGTCGCCGAACTCCGTGTAGAGGTCCGTTACGTCCCGAACGGTCATGTTCCTGGGGTACGTCGCGAACCACTTCCGGCTGACGATTCTCACGTGCGTTAATCAACAGCTGTTCTTGGACGAACAAAATCTCTCCACAGGTCGGCTGTGGTTCTCGAAGCCGATATTTCACCCCGTCAGGCTTAAGAAGGGAGGGGGCGAACCCCCGACCGTTAAATGCCCACGGTGGAAGTCAACATCCCCGACCACATCGAGATGCAGATTGCCCAGTTCGTCGAACAAGGAGAGTTCGTCAGCCAGGAGGAGGCCGTCGAACAGTTGCTGTCGGCCGGTATCCGTGCCTACAAGACGAGTGGCCCCGTCGACGAGGACGGTTCCCTCGAAGACGAGGGTATGATGGGACACGACGACGAATACGTCTTCTGAGGCGTTCGTTCGCCGTATTCGACCGGTTTTCCTCGCTCGCGGTCCGTTACACCGGCCCCTTCTCCGTCTCCGATGCAGGACGTCTCGGTCTCGTGTCCCAGTCGGAACTGCACACCGCTGGAGCGGTGCGAGCCGGTCGCGTGCGAGGTTCTGGCGGACAACACTTAAACCTCGATGTTCCCTACGGATACCCAACATGCACAAGGACGAACTCCTCGACCTGCACGAGGAGATGGTTTCAATCAGAGACCAGTTCCTCGAGTTCGATCACATCTCGGAGTCGGATTTCGATTCGTACGAACAGCTAGACGTCGACCCGAGCCACGTCCACAAATCGAAGAGCGAACACAAACACGCCGTCTTCGTGCTCGGCAACGCCATCGCGGCGGCGATGAGCGAAGACGAGTTCTCGAGTGCGGGCCGCATCAGCAAGCGAATGTCGGAACTCGCCGACGACGCGTCACAGAAGCTGTAGGGTCCTCCTCGCGATCGGACCGAGTCGCGATGCCGAGACGCCGCTCGACGGTCGCCTGTCAGACGGCGCCCGGAAAGTCTTTTACGGACAACTGACGTTCGGTCGCGTATGCAATCACGCACGGTCGAGCAGGTCGAGTCCTGGGACGCTCGACCGTTCTCTGGGGGGGTTCGCGAGCTCCACGAACTCGCGGACGACGACTTCTCCGGAACGGTCATCGCCGACGATACCTGGGTGTTCTTCTTGAACGGTCGGGTCATCGGCGTCTTCCAGGGCGATATCGAGGACCTTCGAGAGACGACTGGGACCATCTACACGGCACCGGACCCGTCACTGCCGCTCCTGTTCACCATGCAGGAGCGCGGCGGGAAGACACAGGCGAAGTACTTCACCAACGACACGTCGATCGAATCTGCAGACGCGACGCTTCGCGACGCGAACTTCACCGGCTATCTCGAACTCTCCGAGAACGTCCTGAGCGGGGATTACTACGTCACCTATTACGGAGGGAAGTCGATGAGCACCGCGTTCATCGGGCAGAGCGAACGTCTCGAGGTCGGGGACGAGGCGTTCGAGATGGCGAACGACGAAGTCGGGGTCTTCGAGGTGCGGAAGGTTTCGATGACCATCACCGAACTCCCCGCCCTCCCGGACGCCGAGTCCTCGTCGGCCACGACCGGCGTCGCCGACACCGGACGTGCTGGTACTGCCGCCGCGTCCACGCCGTCGGACGAACCGGAGGAGGGCCCGGAGACTGAAGACGTCGATACCGAGAACGCGGACTCCAAAGCGACACAGGACGAACGGGCGGAGCCGTCGCGGAGCCCGGTGACGGTCGAGGAGGCGGAACCAGCCGACGACGGACCCGCGAAGGCGGCGGAACCCGACGAGAATCCGCCCGCCGAATCGGGTTCCGATGAATCGGCCGTGGACACGGAGACGGCGGACGCTGGGCAATCGACCGCGGACGCGGAGACGGCGGACGCTGGGCAATCGGCCGTGGACGCGGAAACGGCGGACACTGCCCAATCGACCGTGGACATCGAGTCCGTGGATTCGGACGAACCGTCCGACGAGACCACACGTGAGGGAGTGCAGTCGACACGAACCGATCGGATCGAATCCACGGCTGCCGATCCCGAATCGTCGGGGCCCCCAGCACAGGAATCTCAGGAAGATGGGGTCGAATCGGCGGATTCCGAATCGATGACGGATCACGAACGCGCGGTGAAAGAGTGGGCCACAAAGGATCGATCGGAGCGCGAGGAAGAGACGAACCAGAACCTCTTCCGGGAGGAGGCCCAGTGGCGGAAGACGAAATCGATTCCGGCCCTGGACCCCGAAGAGAGCGCCACGACCCAGACTGAAGACGAGGAGACGAGTGGTCGTCGAGCGGCAAAGGCGGGGTCGTCGCCGACGGCTCGCGCTCCAGCGGGCGGGCGTTCCGAGACGAAAAGCGACGACTCCACACGGACCCGGTCACCGGATCCGTCCCCGACCGCCGGTGAGTCGGCGCCATCGAACGAAGCGAATCCGGCCCAACTCGAGAAACTCGAAGCTGCCGTCGAGAAGCGCGACCGTCGCATCGAGTCGCTGGAATCCGAGCTGTCAGCGGCGGAGTCGGAACGGAAGGAACTCGACGCGTCGGTGGCCGAACTTCGGGAAGAACGCGCTGAACTCCAAGATCGTCTCGAGACGCTCGAGTCGAAACTCGAGTCCGCCGAGCAAGAGGGATCGGCGGCACCTGTGCCCAGTGGCACCGATATCGTCCCGGACGAGGCACTGGCTGGAACGAATCTGTTCGTCAGATACGACTCCAAGGGCAAGGCGACACTCGATTCGCTGGCGGATTCGTCGGTCGATCCCGAGGCGGTAAACGAGAACCTCCGACTCGACCATCACACGCAGTTCGACGCGGAAGAGACGACCGTCGAGGGGACGGCCTTCGAGCAGTTCCTCCACGATTCGAGTCGATACCGTTTCGTCGATTGGCTGGTTCGGGAACTACCCTACGAACTGGTCGATTCGGGGGCGACCGCGGGCCTGCAGGACGTCTACGACGCAATTTCGGCGTTCGACCGCGTCGAGTTCGGCGGTACCGTGGACGTCGAATCGGAGTCCGGCGAGACCGCCACACACGCCTTCGACGTCGTCATCCGCGACCGGATGGGCGAACCGCTCGTCGTCGCCGACATGAACGATTCGCGCGATCCCGTCCCGGAGGAGTCGATGGACCGTCTGGTCTCGGGGGCGACGGACCTGGGTGAGACCGTCGAATCCCTCGCCGGTGCGTTCTACGTGACGGCGAGTTACTTCGAACCAGGGGCACTCGAACGCGCACAGGCGGCCGCCAGTGCGGGCGGGTTCTTCAGTCGCAGCGACAGACAGAGCTACGTGAAGGTATCGAGAAAGAACGGCTATCACCTCTGTCTGGTCGAGGACCGCCGAGACGCGTTCCACCTGACCGTTCCCGAACTGTAATTACTCGGCTTCGGTCGGTACCGAATCGATCTTCATCTCGTCGAGTTT